>DAITPX010000015.1:8536-15072 GCA_036833365.1 Clostridia bacterium
GGTTGAGCGGGATTTTGTTTGAGATTTGCGTAAAAGGTGCAGGCATCAACTTGGTTAAATTGGTATCGGACAAAGTGGTTATCATTTGCGACGTTAGCTAAGCAAACGTTAATTTTAATTTATAGGGTAGGCAAAATTTTTGCTTCGAAAGCTGGGATATTTCGCCGCAAGCAAAACGCAGCTAACTAGGGCGCCTAAAAACTTGACTTAAGCGCACTTTTAGAGTAAAATTTTGGTAAACTTGCGAATGCAAGAATAATTCATCGGAGGTAAAAAATGACTGAACAAAAATTTTTCGTTTGTCGTCATTGCGGAAATTTAGTCGGTATGATACATTTTAGCGGCGTAAGAATCATTTGCTGCGGCGAAAAAATGGAACTGCTCAACGCTAACACATTCGACGCTTCTCAGGAAAAACACTTGCCCGTAGTCAGCGTCAACGGCGACAAGCTGACGGTGCGTATCGGTTCAACTAATCACCCCATGACCGAGGAGCACCATATCAATTGGGTTTATGTGCAAACCGAGCGCGGCGGCGTGCGCCATGCTTTTAACGCAGGTGACGAACCCGTTTGGGAATTTTGCGTACATAACGACAAACCTTTGGCGGCGTTTGCTTACTGCAATCTGCACGGGCTTTGGAAAACCGATATTAAATAATTTTTGGCGCAAAAACAAAAATGTGATAGAGATATCACATTTTTTTATTTTAGCATTTTTTATGTGAAATCTCACAGAACTTTTAATTTGTTAGAGGTTCGAGTTATATCAAAAATAAACATCATTGAATCTTTTCCTGTTTTGTTCACTTAAATAAAACCCACTTCGGCTTGTCAAACAAATCATAAGTAAAATCGATAATTATTTATTTCAAGACGCCGTTTTCGAGCAAGTCTATTACGTCGTTCATGACTTTTTCGAGTTTTTCTTCGTCCATGTTTTTTTCGAAAATCATTTTCAGCCCGACGAAGTTTGTTATGCCCATAAGAACGTAAGACAAAGTGCTCAAATCGATGTCGTTTTTGAGTTGGCCTTGGTCATGGGTAAGCCCTTTGACGTAGGAATGGCTGAACGAAGTGTAATAATCGGTAAAAGCCTGAGGGTCGACCGAAAGAACGCCCCATATAATAGAATATAAGTAGGGGCGGGCGTAAGCGTATTTTATAAATGCTTTGATGCCGGCGCGTTCTTTTTCTTTGCGGGATTTGCTGTCCGACTCTGTCAGGGCATCGCGCAGGCAGGCGAAAATTTCTACCTTATAGTTAAAAACCAAAAAATTGTAGAGGGCGGCTTTGTCGGCGAAATAGATATAAAAAGTACCTATCGCCGTTTTTGCCGCCTTGCAGATGTCACTTATCGAGGTTTCGTAAAAGTTTTTTTCCGCAAACAGGTTGATTGCGGCATTACAAATTTTGTCCATCTTTGCCTTGCCAAGGAGCGTTTTCGGATAGTTTACGCCCTTGACGTTTACGTTTTGAAAATTCATTGTCCTTCCTTTTTGTGTGTTTTTATTTTGCAGTCCTATTTATGAAATTTTATCATATTTCGGGCGCGTTTGCAACTTAAGACGTAGGAAATAGTTTTCTACTTATTTTGAAAAGAAATATGCTTGGCGAATTAAGCTGAAAAATCGCAAAAATAAGGCTTAAAATGTGCATTTTGCAGTAAATTTTATTTTTAACTCTCTTGGAAGTATGGGTTTATTAATAATGCAAGTTCAAATCCAAAAAGCAGTGCTTAATTTTTTAATAATAAAAATTGCCGCGCGCCGCGGTGAATTTCTTGAATATTGAAATAGGAATTAGAAAAAATGTAATGATTAAGTTCCGCCGTACTTTAATGCTTCGACGAAGAAAGGGCTTGAATTAAAAATCCGCATGCTGTATAATAAAATAAAATACTTAAATAAGGAGTTTTTTATGAAGCTGAAAGATAAGGTAGCGGTGGTTACGGGCGCGGCAAAGGGCTTGGGCGCCGCCATGGCAAAGATTTTCGCCGACAACGGCGCTAAAGTGGTGGCGGTAGATATGATTCCGCTTACTTACCAAGAGCAAAACATCGAGTTTTACAAGCTCGACATCACCGATACGGCCAAAGTGCAGGAATTTTACGATTTTGTCGTGGAAAAATACGGCCGCGTGGATGTTTTGGTGAACAACGCGGGCATAACGCGGGACAAAATGACGGTTAAAATGACCGACGATATGTTCGACGCCGTAATCGCGGTCAACCTAAAGGGTGTGTTCAATATGGGCAGGCTGTTCGGGCCGCAGATGGAAAATATCGGCGGGGGCTCCATAATCAACATTTCTTCCGTGGTGGGGATTTTCGGCAATATCGGGCAGGCAAACTACGCCGCGTCCAAAGCGGGGGTAATCGGGCTTACGAAAACATGGGCGAAGGAATTTGCGCGCAAAGGCATACCGGTCAGGGTCAACGCAATCGCGCCGGGATATATCATGACGGATATGCTCAAAACAGTGCCAGAGGACTTGCTTCAAAAATTCGCCTCGCAAACGATGCTGGGCAGGCTTGGACAGCCCGAGGACATCGCAAAAGCGGCGCTGTTCTTGGCCAGCGACGACGCGTCCTATGTGACGGGGCATGTTTTGGAAGTCACGGGCGGCATGAGATTATAGGTTTTAAGCTAAAACGAAAAATCTGGGCTAGCCAAACATAGACAAAAGTGATTTGCGACTAAGTTTTAATTATTTATTAAATTTTTAAACCAAAGGCGGGATAATCCCGCCTGTTTGCTTGAATAAAAAACATGCGTTATTAACAGAAAAAAAGTTCTTTTTTGATTCGAGCATATAAAAGCTGATAATCCATATGTGATAATTAATTTGTATATTATATGGGTTTAACCTATTTATTATTGTTTTTAGCTGAAGTGAATAGAAATTTAATATTTTTCAACAGGTCTGCAAATTGATTTATAAATTTAGTTCTGATAAGTAAAGTCGCTATTTAATTTTTTATGCGCTTTACTTTTACCCGAATGGGTGATATTATTTTTACATAAAACTTAATAAGGAGGACGGGATTTGATGAAGATTATTTCTTCGGACTTGTTACGGGGGCACATGGATACCTTTATTTTGGGCGCCCTCATGAAAGGCAAGATGAACCCCAGCGCCGTTCGCAGATTTATCGAAGAAAAAACCAACGGAATTTACCGCCCTAACGAACAGACCGTTTACGCCGCTTTCCACCGTTTGGAAGACGGCGGCTGCGTAAAAGGCGAATGGGGCGAAGGCGAAAGCCAGCGTAAGTTTTATTCGATTACCGAAAAAGGCGCAGAGGTATACCGCTACAACGCCGCGGAATGGGAAACCGCAAAAAGGCTCATAGACATTTTAATCAAGGACTAAATATACAAATGAAATATTACTTAATCACCGTTTACACCGACCACGAAAGCAGCGAGCTTGCCGCCGACGTTATGTACGAGGCGACGGGCGGCGGCGTTTCCATCGCCGACAGGGAAGACTTGTCCGTTCAAAACTGGGATTACGCCGAAGCGGGATTGATTGACAAATTTCCCAAAGAAGTCAAAGTCACTTGCTGCGCCCCGGAGGACGGGCTGGACTGGGTGCTGGCAAAACTCAAAAACGGGTTCGCCGCCTACGGGCTGGGCGAATTGAAAACCGAGTTCAGGCTGACCGACGACGCCGAATGGAAGGACGAATGGAAGAAAAATTATTTTCCCGTAAACATCGGCGCCGTCACCGTGTGCCCCGCGTGGCTGGACGACGGCGACGAAAAAAACGTGCTGATTGACACGGGGCTGGCTTTTGGCACCGGGCAGCATGAAACGACCGCGCTTGCCGCGGAGCTTTTGCAGGCTGTCGAAACGCGCGGCAAGAGAGTTTTGGACGTCGGTTGTGGCAGCGGTGTTTTGGGCTTAATTGCGGCAAAGCTGGGGGCGTCGGAGGTGGTTTTTACCGACAATGACCCGCAAGCGGCAGAAACCGCGCAGAAAAACGTCGCGCTCAACGGTTTTAAGGCTGAAACGCGCGTGGTTTGCTCCGATTTGGCGGAAAATACCGAGGGGAAATTCGATATTATTCTGGCGAACCTTACCGCGCCGATTTTGCTTACACTCGAAAGCCGAATAGACGGGGTTTTGAAAAAAGGTTCCAAGCTGATTTTGAGCGGGATTCTGAACTCCTGCTCCGCGGGGGTGGAAAACGGATTCGGGCGGTTCCGCCTGATTGAAAAACGCGTTAAAGGCGAGTGGACGGCGCTGCTTTATGAGGTTTAACTATGGGACAACTCAGAAGATTTTTCGCCCTGCCCGAAGAAATAAACGGAAACAAAATTTTTTTGGCGAGCGAATACAGGCATATAGCCAAGGTTTTGCGCCTCCGCCCGGGCAATGAAGTAGTCGTTACGACGGGCGACGGCGTCGACCATTTTTGCAGGATAGAGAGTATCGGCTCCGACGTTGTGGAGCTTAGCGTGACCGAATTTTCCCAAAACCCCGCGGAACTGGCCGCCGACGTGACGCTTTTTCAGGGCGTCATAAAGGGTTCGGGGATGGATTGGCTTACCGAAAAGGCGGTGGAACTTGGGGTAAACGGAATCGTGCCTTTTGTTTCGGAACACACCGTCGCCGACTGCGGCGAAGCCAAAGCCCAAAGGCTCACAAAAATAGCGCGCGAGGCGACCAAGCAATGTGGCAGGGCGCGGATTGTCAACGTGGGCGCGGCTGTATCTTTTAAACAAATGTGCGGGATGCTGGGCGGCTTTGACGACGTTATTTTTTGTAACGAAAGGGGCGGGAAGCCTTTGTCAAAAGCGTCTTTAGGCGGCAAAAAAATTGCCGTAATCGTTGGCAGCGAGGGCGGGTTCAGCCAAAACGAAGCCCAAACGCTTTCGGAACTGGCGCAAAGCGTGACATTGGGCAAGAGAATACTGCGCGCCGAAACGGCGGGGATTTACGCTCTGTCCGTTATCGCCGAGGCGCTGAACGTATGAAAAAGCCCACCGTTGCGGTCTTTACGCTGGGCTGCAAAACAAATTCTTACGAAAGCGGGCAGATAGTCACGGCTCTGCGCGAAAGCGGCTATGCCGTAACCGAAGGACTTGTGCCCGCGGATATATTCGTTCTAAACACCTGTGCGGTGACCGCCGAGGCGGAGAGCAAATCGCGCCAAGCCGTGGCAAGGGCGAGGAAGCTCAACCCGGATTGCAAAATCGTCGTTACGGGCTGCGCCGCCGAAAAAAACGCCGCGCAGTTTGCCGCTCTTCAAAACGTAACGCTCGTCCGCGGCAACGCATATAAAAGCGCCTTAAGCGGGATTATCGGGCAAACCGAAACGCCGACAGAACCGCTCGAGCCTGGGGAAAATTTCGATTACGCCTTTTCGTCGCAGTCCAAAACCCGCGCGTATATCAAAATTCAGGACGGCTGCGACAAATTTTGCTCGTACTGCATCGTACCGCACCTGCGGGGGCGCAGCCGAAGCAGGCGCCCCGAGTCGATTTTAAGAGAAATAAACTCCTCGCCCGCCAAGGAATATGTGCTAATTGGAATAGATATTTCCCAATATGGCCTCGACATCGGCACCGACATTGCCGAGCTTTTGGAAGAGTTGTCTGATGTAAAAGCCCGTATACGCTTAGGCAGCGTCTATCAGGAAGCCGTGACGGAAAAGCTTTTGCGCGCAATGAAAAAAAACGTCTGCCGTCACTTCCATTTGTCGTTGCAAAGCGGCTCGGACAACGTGCTAAGGGCGATGAACAGGCATTACGACACCGCCGGGTATTATGAAACGGTCAGGCTTATAAGAAGATTTTATCCCGAATGCGGCATAACGACGGACATCATAGTCGGTTTTCCTGTCGAAACGGACGAGGATTTTGCCGCGACCGCGGCCTTTGTGGAAAAGGTGGGTTTTTCCGACATACACGTTTTCCCTTATTCGCCCAGGAAAGGCACGAGCGCCTACGAGTTGGGCAAATTAGAGCCTGCCGTCGTTAAAAAGCGCGTGGAAAAGCTCATAGAAATCAAGCGCGCACTCAAGTCGGCTTTCACCGAAAAATACTTGGGGACAAAAGCGGAAGTGCTCGTCGAGGAGAAAAAAGGCGGGTTTTATTTGGGTTATACCGACAATTACCTTAGGGTTTATATTCCTCAAAAAGTCAATATAGGCGAGTTTGTTACGGTTACGCTTGCCGAAAAATACGACGAAGGAGCAAAAGGAACACTATGAACGACTGCGTTTTTTGTAAAATTCTTAGCGGCGAGGTGCCGAGCTACCGCATCTATGAGGACGAATTTACCTACGCTTTTCTCGACATCGCGCAGGACGCCGTGGGGCACACCTTGGTTATTCCAAAAAAACATTGCGTGAATGTCCTGGACTGCGACAAGGACATTTTGGCGAAGGTTATGGAAACCGTGCAAAAAATCGCCAAACATTACGTGGAAAACTGCGGTTACGACGGCGTCAATATCCTCAACTGCAATGGAAAAAGCGCCCACCAGTCGGTTTACCACCTGCATTTTCACATAATCCCGCGCAAAA
>DAITPX010000016.1:0-9377 GCA_036833365.1 Clostridia bacterium
TTTCGGTATATTTTTTAAACATCGCCATCACGCCGCCCAGCACAAAATTGTCCTTTGTGCGCGCAAGAAAATCTTTGTCCAGCTTGATTACGTCGATTTCGATTTTTTCCAGCATGGCGATGGAATTGGCCTCCAGCCCGTAGCTGTTTATCCCCACCAAAAACCCCGCCTGCTTAAGCTTGAAAATATTGTTCCTCACGTTGTCAGTCCTGCCGAAAAGCACAAACTCGCCGATTTCGAGGCAAAAATCGTTGTTAGATACGCGGTATTTTTTTGCTATGCGGCGGAGCTCATCGGCAAGCTTGTCGTTCAAAAGCTGCTTTTCCGACAGATTCATCGACAAAATAAGCTTTCTCGACGGGTTGAGGCTTTTCCACACAAGCGACTGCTTCACCAGCTCCTCAAAGGCCCAAATCCCCACCCAGTTTATGTCGCCCGACTGCTCCATAATTTTGAGATATCTCGCGGGTGTCAGCACTCCCAGCGTTTTGTGGTTCCACCGCAAAAGGCTTTCGTAGCCTATCGGCTGCTTTGTTTTGAGTTCGACAATCGGCTGGTAATAAAGCTCGAATTCCTTGTCCTCTATCGCCTGCTTTATTTCGAGATAAAATTTATATTCCTCCGTTTCGCGGTTCATCAGCTCGGCGGAATAAACCTGATAAGTGTTTTGCCCCGCTCTTTTTGCCGAGTCGAGAGCAATCCTCATGTTCTGCCAAAACTCCCCGGCGGTCTTGCTGAACTCGTTTTTATCGTTGACGCCCATGTTGAAGCTCATGTTAAACCTGAGGTTCGCCGCCAGAACGTGCGTTTTTTTCGCCTCGAACGCGAGATATTCGGCGTGCTCGCGCACCTCCTTGTGCGTCATGTCCTCGTCGGTAAAAACCGCCACCGCGTCCGTCGCGTAACGGCAGATTTTCACGCTCCAGGGGAAGGTCTTCTCAAGCCGAGCCATAAGCTTGTCCACGGCGTCGTCCAGCACCTCCTGCCCGAACGCCCCCGCGATATTTGCCGCGTCGGAAAGCTGAAGGTAATACAGCGTAAACCGCGTGCGTTTCCCCGCCCTTTGGTAAGCCGCCTCAATCAGCCGCTCAAAAATCTCGGGCGTCAGCTTGTCGCGGTTGGCTGTTTCCTGCTGAATTTTTTTGCGGTCGCGTTTTACTCCCCGCGCCATAAGTATGATCATCACGACGGACACCGCCGCGAAAACTATCAAAATTATCAAAGCGGTATTCGGATCCGCCGTATCCTCAGCCAAAAACAGCGCCGTCAAAAATTTTGTCAAAACAAAAGCCTCCTTGCCTCTTCGGCGGGCACCGCCCTCCCCATCAAAAATCCCTGGATTACGTCGCAGCCGAGGCTTTTCAAAATATCCTTCTGCCCCTGCGTCTCCACGCCCTCGGAAATGCAAATCTGACCAAGTTGCTTGGTGATGTCGATTATCGTCTTGGTTATCGTGCGGCTGTAAAGGTTTTTCTCTATGTCGGCGATAAATTCCCTGTCGATTTTAATTGCCGAAATAGGCAGTTTTTTCAGGTAAAGCATGGACGAATACGACACGCCGAAGTCGTCCAAATGGATATCTATTCCGTTTTTCTCCAAAAGCTGAAGCTTTGCCAGCGTTTCGTCGAAGTTTGTCATCAAAAAAGATTCGGTTATTTCTATGCTTATCGAATTGGGCTTGAGGTTGTGTTTGTTGTAAATTTTCAAAAAAGACTCCACAAACCCCGCCTGCATAAGCTGCACCGGCGAAACGTTGAGCGAAACGTGCACACCGCTTCCCTCTATGCTTTTGGCGAATTTCATGCCCTCGTTGAAAATAAACTCGCCCAAAAGTATCATGTTACCCGTGCGCTCGGCGTAGGTGATAAGCTCGAATATGTCCACCTCCATGCTGAGCGCCTTTTTGACGCGGAACAGCGCCTCGAAGCCGTAGGGCTTGTCGCCGTCGAGATAAAATTGCGGCTGAAATCCCATCTCGAAGCTGTTGGCCGCGAGCATGGCCTTGATGTCCCAGTTTTTGTCCATAAGCTTTTGGTAAAGCTTCTTCTGCGACTCGTGATAGACGAAATAGCTTATGCGCTCCTCTTTTCTGGCGCGCTTAAGCGCCGCGTTGGCGCAGTTCAAAACGTAGCCGAACGAGTCATCCTCGTTGGTCTGGTCGCATATGGCAAACCCCGCCTTGCAGTTGACGTTGACCAGGTTTTCATCAACCAAAACCGACTGCCCGAAGCCGTCCATAATTGCGGTCAGGTCTTTAACGGTAAAGTCGACCTCCTTGGCGTCGCTCACCAAAACGCCCATGCGCCCGCCCGGCATTTCGTACACCTTGCCGAACCGCTTACGCACCCGCCTGCCCACGGTTTCAAACACCTGTTCGGAAAAAGTCCTGCCGAACATAAGGTCTAGGTTTTTGAGGTTTGTTATGTCGACCGTCCCCAAAAGCAGTTTTTTGTTCGTCAGCTTGTCCCGCCCGAACTGCCCCTCCATGTCTTTGAGCGACAAAATGGTGTGCGCGAAAATGTTTGTGTTGCTGTTTTCCAAAACGTTGGTCGCATCCACGCCCACAAGCTTAAAGCCGCGCGCCGTTTTAGCCACAAAAAAGTTTATCAGCCTCTTTTCGTTGGCCTTGTTGAAAGCGTAAACGATGACGCTGTCCCCGTCCGCGACGGACTTGCCCGCGTCGAAAAACACCATATTGTCAAAGACGTTGCAGTCGGCGAAGGTTTCGGAAAAAACCTTGTTGGCGCGGCGTATCCGCCCCATCGGGTCGACGAGCAAAACGTATTTGTCCCTTGTTTTCAGGCCGAATTCGTTTAAATAATCGCGCTGCCTCACCGACGCGGCAAAAAACATTATCATCAAAATTATTACCCCCAGCGATGAAAAGCCGAGGATAATCATATTTTTTTGGTTGGTTTGTTCGGTCAGCGCAGTTATGTCGCTTTTAAAAAGGTACCCCGCGGCATAGAGCCTGGGTTCCCCTTCCTCCAAAAAAATCGGCGTAATCACCAGCAGGGCGTCCTCGCCCGCCGCCGTCACGTCCGCGCTTGTCGTTTCCTCCGAAATCGCCCCCAAAACGTCGCCTTGGACAAGGTCTGACAGCCGCGCCCCCGCGCCCTCTCCGAGCAGGATTTTTCCCTTGCCGTCCGCTACAACGAACCTCTCAAACAAACTCGTTTTAAAGCCGCCCAAAAAACTTTCCTGCGACTGAACCAGCACGCGCAAAGCGCCGCCGTCGTTTTTGGAATATATTATATAAATTCCGTCCCCGTCCCCGCCCGTTATTTCGGCCAACGTATGAAAGGAAAAGCTCCTCCCCTCTATATTTTGTTTGACCGTTGCGGAAGGGCTGAAGGTATTTTCGCCCGAAACTATCATCCCGCTCTCAAAGACGCCGCTTATCCGGTATTTTCCCTTTATATATTCTTCGTCCTCAAATCTGTCAAAGTCGCCGAGGTTGGCGGCCAGCCTGCCGCCCAAAATGTCCGCGCCCGACTCCGCCGCCGCCTTGGCCGAAAGCGCGTACTGGGCCGCGATAACGGACGACGAATTGGCGTACAACAGCATAGCCGTCGCCGCCTGCAAAACAATAAGCAAGAGCGCCGCAAAAAACGCTTTCGCAAAATACCCTCTTCCGTTTTTCATTTGTTTTGTCGCCATTCCCCGCACCTTTTTCTCTCGTACCCGCCCTTCGCCGCTTGTAGTTTATTTGTCGTTACCTGACGGCTTTTTTCTCACTATGGCCTTCACGTTTTCCTCTATCCATGCTGCGCTTTAGCGGTATTATCCGTTTCCTCGGGCAGCTTTTTCCTGCGTATTCCGCTCCCGCCGCGCTAAATCTATTAAGTTCAAACTGTTTAGCCGCGTTTGCCCGTTTAAGATATTTTTAACTCTTCTAGCTTTGTAAAATTAAAGCCTGCCAAACCGGTTTCCTCAACACTAAACCGTTTTACGTTCAATCAAATTTATGTCGCCGTTCAATTTTTCCAAGTTTCAATTAAAAACCTTTAATACTACACAAAATTCCGTTTAGGTTTAACAATTTAGTATGCCTTTTCTCCGTTCCGGCGCGCCTCTTAAGCCTTTGCCGCGTTTATTCGCATTTTATCAAATCTATTTTTCGCTTCTCGTATCCTAGTTTTGAGCCTTGGGCGCTTTTGTCTTCGCCCATATTAACCGTACAATCCGGCTTATCACAATCCACCGTATAAACCGGCGGATTTTGCTTTCGCTTTTTAAAAACCCCAAAAATTTTTGTATAAGTATAACACGAATTTTATCATTAGTCTACAAAAATCCGTTTTTTTGGCTCTCCTAACCAATATACAAAAAGCAAATCAGCCTTGCCTAGGCGACAAATATAGTAACGCTCAAATCCGTCGATGTTTGAAAAACTCAAAAGGCCGGTAATCTCGTATTTAACATTATTACAAATTATCCCGCGGCGTTTATGCCGTTTTCCGTTTAGCTGTGTAAAAAAATTAAAAACCAAAGCTTTTTTCCCCGCCCTTTGTTTGACTTAGGGCGGGGATTCCTGTAAAATATTTACTATGAGTGCATTGGAAATAGTTTTAGTTTCGGTGTTGGGCAGCATCGCCGTTTTCGCCGCGTTGGGAATTTTGGTCATGCACGCCTTGCAGGAAAATAAGGCGGCCAACCTAAATTTCCTCAATTTACAGTCCGAAAAGGGCAAAACCGTCCTTTTCGGCGACAGCCTGATGGATTTTTATCCCGTGCAGGAGTTTTTCCCCAACCGCCATATCTACAACCGCGGCATAGCCAACGACACCACAAAGGACCTGCTCGCGAGGCTTGAAAACGTGACCGACCTCGCGCCGTCGAAGCTGTTTCTGCTTATCGGCACAAACGATTTGGGTTGCCTTGTAAAGCCGCAAAAAATCCTTGCCAACACCGAAAAAATCGTCGAAGCGGTGCGCCTTTCAAGCCCAGGCGTAAAAATTTACATTTTATCCCAGTTCCCAGTTTTGCGCACGGCGACATTTTTCTCGGTTTTTTCGTGCAATTTCCGCACAAACAAAAAGCTCCGTGCCCTGAGCGCAATGCAAAAAGAATTTTGCCTGCAAAACGGCTGCACATTTATCGACGTCTGGCCCGTTTTATCCGATAAAAAAAACCGACTGAAGCGCGAATACACGATAGAGGGGCTGCACCTTACGATAAAGGGCTATTCCGCGGTCTCCGAAGTTTTAAGGCCGTATATTTTCGAATAAGCCTTATTTACTCCCTTAATCAGAAACGCCTTAACGGGCGTTTTATTTTTGCACCGGAAATTTTTGAATTAAAAAATCCCCCCCCGAGATTCTTCCGCGGGAGGTTTTGGTTAAAAAATTATGCGGTTTTTTTCACGTTTTTGAGGGGTTTTTACGCGTTTTTAGCGGTTTTTTACGTGTTTTTTTCGCGTCGACCAGGTGACAATTCCGTGTAAATTATACATAGGGTGCGTTTTGCCGCAGATTATATCGGTTTCTTTATTTATTCAAAACGGCGTCTTTAAGGTCCTTTACCTGCGAGGCTATCACCTGGTTTTCTTTTATTTGGGAAGCGATTTTGTCCCGCGCGTGCATGACGGTGGTGTGGTCGCGCCCGCCGAAAAATTCGCCCACGCTGATTAGCGGGATTGACAAAAATTCCGTCACAAGGTAAATGCAGATTTGGCGCGGGGCGACGATTTCTTTGTTTTTCTTTTTTCCGATAAGGTCGTCCAGCTCGACGCGGTAATAGCGGCAAACGGCGTCGGCGATTTTTTGGATTGTGACAACTTCCTTCGTGTCCTCGGCGTAGTCGCGCAGCGCCCCCGAAATTACCTCCATGTCGTTGGGGTCGGCGCCCGTCAGGCTGGCGTATGAAATTACGCGCGTCAAAAGCCCCTTGAGCTCACGAATGTTGCTGGAGATTTTTTCGGCTATCATGCGCAAGATGCCCTTGTCGATATCGGCCTTTTCGCTCAGGCACATTTTTTGCAGTATCGCGATGCGCATATCGAGGTCGGGCTGGGAAATGTCGGCTATGACGCCGCTGGAAAACCGCGTGCGCAGCCTTTCCTCAAGCGGCACGATTTCCTTGGGCGGGCGGTCGCTGCTGATAACTATCTGCTTGCCCGCAAGGTAAAGGTCGTTGAAGGTGTAAAAAATTTCCTCCTGCGTGGAGGCGCGGTTTGTAATCGACTGGATGTCGTCGAGCATCAGAATGTCTACGGAACGGTATTTGGCGCGGAATTCCACACGCGCGTCGGCGTTTGAGGAATTGCGGAAAATCTGCAAAAGCTCGTTTATGAATTTTTCAGTCGGGACGTAAACAACCTTAATTTTTGGATTTTGTTCCTTTATGTAGTTGCCTATCGCGTGCATTAGGTGGGTTTTTCCCAGCCCTACGCCTCCGTAGAGGAAGAGCGGGTTGTATTTTACGCTGGGGCGGCCTCCCGCGGTTTTTTCGGCGACGGCCTTTGCCACCGCGGCCGCGAACTCGTTGGATTTGCCGATAACAAAGCTGTCGAAGGTGTAGCCCGCAAAAAAGCTGGCGGGTTCCTCCGACGCCGGCGCCTCGTCGGTGCCGATTTCGAATTCCTTGTATTCTTCATACGCCGACACCATGTCGGGCGTGATTATTTCCACGTCGGCAATAAGCGGAAAAACTTTCTGCGCGGCTTTTTTTATGGTTTCGCGGAAACGTTTTTCGCATATATTGTGGTGCGCCTCCGTTTCGGTGGAAAGCACCAGCCGCTCCTTGTAAATGCAGACCGGCAGCAGCGTTTTTATCCACAGGTCGAAAGTAAAAGCCGAAACCTCCGACTCCAATTCTTTTAAAACGCCGTTCCAAACCTGCTTTATGTTTGACATATACCTAAACACCTCGTTAATACATACCGCCTTTTTTGGCGGCAAAACCATTCTAACACAATAACGCCTGCGAAATCAAGCCGCCGTGCCGTTTTATTTTTTTTCTTTTTTTAAGGCAAAACGAGAAAATTCACGTTATTTTTAACCTGAATTTATACTTATATGCTAAAATAAATATTAACGTTAAACGGGAGTTTCCCGACGGGTTTGGAGCGGAGCTTTTTTGAGGTGTGGGACAAAAGTGGAAATATAAGGGTTTTGGACTGATTTTGTGCACAACGGAAAACCCAATAGGTTGTACTTGATTTTTTGGAAGAACCCATATATAATGGTGGGGTCGGGGATATGCACATATCCACAGCGCCTACCACCGCCGCTTTAAATAGAAGAAATTATAAATTAATTCAAGAGGGAAAGGAAATGAAAGTAATTTGTCAGGGATTGGATTTGTCGGAAGCCGTCATAAAGGTATCGAGGGCGCTGCCTAATAAATCCGTAGCCCCCGCCCTTGAGGGAATCAAGCTTGCCGCGAAGGAAGATAATTTGATTATTTCGGCAACGGATACTGACCTCAGCATTCAGATTATTATTAACGCCGACGTTTTGCGCGAGGGCGAAGCGCTTGTTCCGGGAAAGCTTTTTACCGAGTACATACGCAAGCTTACCAACGAGCAGATTGAGCTTACGCTCAACGAAAGAAAACAGATGGTTATAAAATATACCGACAGCGAAGGCGTTATACAATGCCTCGACGCCGAGGAGTACCCTTTACTTAAAAGGATTGACGACGGGGAAAAGATACTTATCGCCGAGGAATACCTGCGCGAGGCCATAGAAAAGGTGATATTCGCCGTTTCCACGGACGACGCCCGCCCGAACATAAAGGGAGTGCTTTTTGAAATAGAGGAATATACGCTGACGGCGGTCGCCCTTGACGGATACCGCCTGGCGATGTGCAAAAAGCCGCTGGAAACCAAGGCCTCGGCTATAAACGCAATAGTGCCGCCGCGGTCGTTGAACGAGCTTGCCAAGCTTTTGGTAAACGACGACAATATCGCGACGGTGTTTATTAACGGCAACTATATGTTTGTGGACCTTGGCTACACCGTGCTTTGCACAAAGCTCCTCACAGGAGAATTTATAAAATACCGCCAGATTTTGCCGAGCGAGTTTTCGACGGTGATAGAGCTGAATAAAATCCAGTTTGAGACCGCCCTTGACAGGACAAGCATTTTGTCGAGGGGAGAGAAAAACAACCTTGTGAAATTCGACGTAAGGGAAGGGGTTTTGACGCTTTCGTCCAACAGCGAAATAGGCAACATTAAGGAAAACCTGACGATAAGCCTTAAAGGGAAGGACCTGGCCGTTTCTTTTAACGCGAGATATTTCGCCGATTGCCTGAGAGCTATGAACAATGAATTCGTTAAGATAAAATTTACTTCGCCGATGACCCCCACAATAATGACGCCATGTGAAACCGACGAGCTGACTTATCTGGTGCTGCCGGTGAGGACGATGAATTAATTTAAATATTTAATTAATAAAAAAAAACGGCCGTTAATAATATAACGGCCGTTTATTTAATGATTGAATTTTAAATAGGTTTATTATTTGGCTGAATTTAAAAGGTTGATAGAAAACTCCAGCCGCCTTAGGGATTCGGTTTTGCCCAGAAGCTCAGCAAGCTCGGTGGCGCCGCCCGGAGTGCTTTCGCGCCCGCTCAAAGCCACGCGCACCGGCCAGAGTATTTGGCTGTTTTTTAGGCTTTGACTTTTTGCAAGTCCTTGCAGCGTTTCGTACAAAACGGAATTTTCCCAGTTTTCTATACCGCTTAAAGCGTTTTTGGCAAGGGGCAGGGTAAATTTGGCGGTTTCGAGACCGCATTTTTGTTTTTCGTTGATAAAAAGCGACAAGCCGTATTCGCCGAACTCTTCCAAAAAGTTTACCTTTTCGCCGATTTCGCCGAAATATTCTATGCGTCCCTGAACAAGGCGGCAGATTTTTAGGTAGTCGTATTTCCCCGCGATTTTGGTTTTGTCGAGAAAAGGCTTGGCGTAACTCACAAATTCGTCAAAAGGCATTTCCTTGATGTAAAGTCCGTTGAGCCAGCCCATTTTTGCGGGGTCGAAAATGGCGGGGGACTTGTTTATGCCCTCTATGGAAAAAAGCTCCTCCATTTCGGCGACGGTCATTTTTTCGAGGTTGTTTTTCGGCGACCAGCCCAACAGGGCTATATAATTTAAAACCGCTTCCTTGAGGTAGCCCCTTTCGATAAAATCCGAGTAAGCGGCGTCGCCGTTGCGCTTTGAAAGCTTGTGTTGGGCGTCGCGCATAATCTGCGGCATATGGATATAAACGGGTTTTTTCCAACCGAAAGCGTCGTAAAGCAGGTTGTATTTCGGAGTGGACGAAAGGTACTCGTTTCCGCGCATGACGCAGTTGATGTCCATGAGGTGGTCGTCGATTACGTTGGCGAAATTGTAGGTGGGCATTCCGTCGGACTTTATCAGCACCTGGTCT
>DAITPX010000016.1:9387-13978 GCA_036833365.1 Clostridia bacterium
ATAACGGTCGCCAACTCCGATTTGATCAGCACCTGGTCTTCAAGCTCGGAGTTGGCGACCGTTATGTCGCCGTAAACGCTGTCATGGTAGGTGGTGCTGCCGCTCGCCGGCATATTTTGGCGTATGACAAACGGTTCGCCGGAGTTAAGCCGTCTTGTGATTTCTTCTTTGGAAAGGTTCAGGCAATGCTTGTCGTAGCGGCGCGCCCCGCCTATTTCGGGCAGGCTTTCCAACCGTTCTTTGGAGCAGAAGCAATAGTACGCCGCGCCCTTTCCGACGAGCTCGAGGGCGTAGCCCATATATTCGTTTTTCCTTTGACTTTGGACGTATGGGGCGTAAGGCCCGCCTATGTCGGGGCCTTCGTCGTAGGCAAGCCCCGTTTCTTTCAACGCTGAAAGGATTTTTTCGGTGGCGCCTTCGACATAGCGCCCCTGGTCGGTGTCCTCTATGCGCAGAATAAATTTGCCTCCCGTTTTTTTGGCGTAAAGGTAACTGTAAAGCGCCGTGCGCAGCCCGCCGATATGAAGGTAGCCTGTGGGGCTGGGCGCAAAGCGCGTTCTGACTGTGTCACTCATCGGTAATTTTTATATCCTCCTGTTTGCTGCTGAGAATTTTGAATACTTGGTCGTATTCGGCGTAGAGCCTTGACAAAAAGCCCTCGGCGCTGAAGCTGAAATATTTGCTGCCCGCGACTATAATATGCTCGAGCAGGACTATGCCGAGCCCGCGCAGCACGACGTAGACGGTTTTTGTGAATTCGTAGTCCTGCGGGGAGGGGTTTGTGAAGCCCTTGGGATGGGAATGGACAAGCACTATGTTGTTGCTGTTCATCGAAAAGGCCGCTTCGGCGATTTGGCGCGGGGTGACAAGCACGCTGTTGGTGCTTTTGTCGCAAAACTCGCGTCTGCCGATGACCTTGCCCTTGGCGTCGAGCCCGACCACGTAAAGGTATTCGAAAACGGCGTCCTCGAGAAGGTAGACGGCATAAGAATGAATCGCCCTCACGGTCAGGAGCGACTGCCCAGCGGCGCGCACTTTTTTGTAATAGTCGAAAATCGGATACATGAGAGCGAGGCTTGCCGCCGAAACGTCGCTCAGCCTTCGATTTGCTTGAGCTCGTTGTACGGCGCCTCCAAAACTCCCGCAAGCGAGCCGTAATGGTCGATAAGCCTGTGCGCCAGCTCGTTGGTGTCTTTATACGGAATGATATTGTAAAGCAGTATTTCCAGGACCTCATGCTGGGCGAAGGAATCCAAACCCTCTTCCAAAAACCTTTTTCTCAGCCTGTCGCGGTGCCCCTTGTGTATGTTTGACATATTTCCCTTTTATTTTTCCCTTAAAGTGTTGGAAAATTTCGCGCGTTTTGTTATAATCGAATATAAAGGCGTTGGCCTTGTACTAATATTATCATAAACGGCAGGAAAAAGGTATATATTAGTCTAAAAAATTGTTTTTAAAGGGAGGCGTATAATGAAAGAAAAGCAAAAACTTATCGAGTTCAGGCAGCAGATGGTGGAAACATTGCGGGAGATGGTGCGTTTTGACACGGTGGAAAGCCGGCCCGCGGGGGACGCTCCCTTCGGACAGGGGAACAAGGATTGCCTTAACTACGCGTTAAAAAAATGCGAAAAAATGGGAATGAAAACCCTCAATTGCGACAATTACGCGGGGCACGCCGATTACGGCGAAGGAGAGGAAGTTTTGGGGATTTTGGGGCACCTCGACGTTGTGCCCGCGGCGGAAAAAACATGGATTGTCCCGCCTTTTTCGGGAGAAATAATAGACGGCAAAATTTACGGCAGGGGGACGCTGGACGACAAGGGCCCGATGGTTGCGTGCATGTACGCGGTAAAGGCGCTTATAGATTCGGGGGTCAAATTTAAGCGCAGGGTGCGCCTCATATTCGGCTGCAACGAGGAAACGGGCAGCCGCTGCATGAAATATTATTTTAAAAAACATCCGTTTCCCACGCTGTCCTTTTCACCCGACGCCAATTTTCCTGTCATTAACCGCGAAAAGGGAATGCTGGGGCTGGAATTCAACCTCGGCAAGCTGCCCGAAGAGGTGACGGGGTTTAACGCGGGGCTGAGGAAAAATATCGTGCCTGACGAATGCGTGGCGACGATAAAAAAGACTTTCCGTGGGGAAATCTGCAAATGCATAGACGTTGAGGAAAAGGAAAACGAATTTTTGCTGACCGCAAAGGGAGTATCCGCGCACGCCTCGACGCCGGGAGAAGGAGACAACGCTATCTGGAAGATGGTTAAGGCGCTTTACAAAGCATTTCCCGGCAATAAGGCGCTGGCCTTTGCCGCGGAAAAAATGTGCGACTTTACCGGTAAAGCATGGGGGACGGACATAAGCGACAATGAAAGCGGGGACATAACCGTAAACTTGGGCATAGCGCGCTTTGTCGACAACGAGCTGATTTTGACCGCGGATATAAGGCACCCGATAACGTATACCTGCCGGCAGGTAGCCGACCTTTTCGCAAAGCAAAGCCGGGGCGTTAAAATGACGGTGCTGAACGAGAGCGAGCCGCTGCACGTGCCGGAAGAGAGCTTTTTGGTTCAATCGCTTATTAAAGCGTACGAAAAAGCCACGGGCGAAAAAGGGTATTCGCTGGCGATAGGAGGGGGGACGTATTCGAGAAGCTGCGAAAACTGTGTGGCGTTCGGGCCGGAATTTCCCGGGGTAAAGGCGCCCATTCACCAAGCCAACGAGTGCGTCGAAATAGACGTTTTGATGAGAATGGCGGAAATTTATATGCAGGCGGTAAAGGATATCTGCTGCGAATAAAAATTTGAAAGCCGCCTTTATGAGATAAAAAATGTTTACTCTCGGAATAATAGAAGAAAGCCTGGCAGACAAAGAGGTTTTGAAGGAAATCGGGCCGTATCTGGTTAAGCAAAAAACCGAAACCGTCCCGGCGACGAATGCCCAATATGGCATACTAACGAATACCGCGTGCCCGACGGAAAAATAGAAGGGCTTGTGCGGAAACTGTCGAAAAATGTCAAACCGACGTGGTATATACACGCTTTTGACGAAAATAAGCTCATAGTCGTTTTGGCGGGCAGGGTTTTTGAGGCTTCGCCCGTTCGGGATGGGTCGTGGGACGAAATGATGGAATACGGCGTAAAACACGCGAAGGTCGAAAGAAAATTTTTGGAAAACATACCGCTGAGGGTTTGAATTTGAATGATTACGGAAAAGGAATTTGAAAAGATAAAAAGCAGGGCAAAAACATTTAAGCACAATTCGTTCGAATATCTGGACTTTGAGGGATGCGCGGATTCGGCGGTTTTGGAAAACGGCGAAGATTTGATTTTTCTGCTAGATTCTCAAAAGTCGCCGCAAACAGTTAATTTTGCCTTCGACAGTTTTGAAAAGTTCGCGTCCGCGCTTTCCGAAACGGAGGGGGAACTAAGGATTAATTTTGTTCCGCATGAATTTGTAAAGCCGTTGGAGGCCATGGGGTTTGAGATTTTTGCCGAATTTATGGATTTTTTCAACAGAGATTTGGCTAAAACTGCGGTAAAAAACACAGGCGGGCTGAAATTTTTGACAAAGGAGGAGTGCGGGCAGGCGGCGGAGGTGTCGCAAAAATGCGCGTACCAATCCAGAGGGTTTACGGGCGAGACGGCGGAATGGTTTGAAAGCTGGCTGGGCGAAAACGACGTGCTAACAGAAAAAATCGGAGGAAAAATAGCGGGATTTTGCTGCGTCTCGGTTTACAGCGAAGGGACGACGCTTTGGGTAAGGGAAATAGCGGTCGAGCCCGAACGCCAAGGCAAAGGGATTGGAGGCAAGCTGATAAGGCAGGCTTTGGCCTACGGAATGGATAAGGGAGCAAAAAAAGCTTTTTTGGCGGCCGACGTCAAAAACGGCAACGCGATTGGCTTATACAAGAAATACGGGTTTGAACCGAGAGAAGACGACAGCGAAATCCAAATGGTAAGAAGAAACCGCATTTAAAAAACGGGTTAAATTTATCGGGATAACCGATAAATGAAATACGTTTTGCCTTTTTAAAAAATTAATTTAAAAGAGATTGAGAAAAAGTCAATCTCTTTTTTCAAATTTGGGCGGTGTGAATTGTTAATTCTTTAAAAAATACATACAAAAGCATTATGGCGGCGTTAACGGATTTTTAATTATATTTAAGCTGTATGACCGGCCGCGATAATTGAATTTTTAATTTAGGCTGTGGGTTAATTACTCGGCTATTTCGAGGGCCAAAAGCATCATGTCGTTGAAGCTCGTCTGGCGTTCTTTGGCGCCCAGCGCTTCGCCCGTCACGAGGGAGTCGGACACAGTGCATATACAAAGGGCGTTTTTGCCCGCGCGCGCGGCAGTCATATAAAGCGCCGCCGCCTCCATTTCGACTGCCAGCACTCCCATTTTTGCCCAATCCATAGTACGCGCGCCGTCGTCGTAAAAGGTGTCGGACGAAAGGATGTTGCCGACTTTATGGGGCAGCTTCTTTTTTTCCGCCTGTTTGACCGCGCTCTGCAAAAGGCCGAAAGAGGCTATGGGGGAGAAAGTGCCGGGGAGGCCGTACTGGCGGGCGAAGTTGCCGTTCGTGCAG
>DAITPX010000017.1:0-13967 GCA_036833365.1 Clostridia bacterium
CTTTTGATGACACCGGTAAAGCCGTGCCCCTTGGTGACGCCCGTAACGTCGACGAATTCGCCTTCCTTAAAGGTTGTGCAGTCAACCGTCGCGCCCACTTCCAGCGAAGAGTTTTCAAGCCTGAATTCCTTCAGAACCTTGAGGGGAGCGGCGCCCGCTTTTTTTGTATGCCCCAGCTCGGGCTTGGTAAGTTTTCTTTCTTTTACGACGTCGAAACCCAGCTGAACCGCCGAGTATCCGTCTCTTTCGTTCGTCTTAACCTGCACGACGCTGTTCGGCCCCGCCAGAACAACGGTAACCGGAACCATCGTTCCGTCGCCCAAAAAGACTTGGCTCATGCCCAATTTTTTCCCTATGATTGCTTTATTCATTGATAAAGTTCACCTCCGTAGTCATCCTCTTATTACAATTTGATTTTAATATCTATGCCTGCGGGCAAATTCAGCTTCATGAGGCTGTCTACCGTTTTCGCGTTGGGGCTGTAGATGTCTATCAAACGTTTGTGCGTTCTCAGTTCGAACTGCTCGCGCGAATCCTTGTACTTAAAGGTCGCGCGCAAAACCGTCACTATTTCCTTTTCCGTGGGCAGCGGTATTGGGCCGCTTACCTTAGAACCCATCTTTTTGGCGGTCTCGACTATCTTTCCCGCCGAAAAATCCACCAAGTTGTGGTCGTAGGCTTTGAGTTTGATTCTGATTTTTTGAGTTGCCATACTAAAAATGTTTCTCCTTATTTGTTTTTATAAGGCCGCCCTGCCCTCGCCCCAACAACACGTCCGTGCGTGTCGCGCCGCGGATTTTATTTAAGCATCTTTCGATGCTTTACGGTGGGGTTCGCGTTCCGTCAGTTTGCGCCTAAGGTGGCGCACTTAACCGGAAAACCGCTTGGCGGCCGCGGAAAATCCTTTGTTTCCGCTGGGTCGGCGGAAGTTTTCTGTTTGCTCAGTAACCTCCCGCGTCATACCTAAGTCAAAATCCACAGCCTAAATAATATAACACAACCGAATCGGCCGTGTCAAACGTTATAAAGTATTTTTTTTAATTTTTTTGCGAAAATCTCCCGAAAAACCGCGTAAAATGCCCTAATTTTATCTGAAACCCGAACAATTCAAAATTATATCCCAAATCCTTTCTAAACGCAAGCGTTAAATATAAAAAAATCCTGCGGATGCGCCGCCATATCCCTCAATAAAATATAAAAGGCCCTTGCCTGATGATCAGGGCGCATAAGAAAACGAGCATCGGCCAGCGAGATAATCGGCTGGCAGGCGAATAAATGATAAACGTTAAGAACCGAAAAGAAGTTCCGAGCTATAACGATTAGCGTAACATAAAAAATATACCGGCTTATTAACTCTGCTTATTATGGAAAAATAAATTCCATAAGCCGCATAATATCTTCCGGCGTTTTATCCATTCCGTCCTCCGCCCACCTTAAAAGAATGCTCAAAAGTCCGCCGGCGCTAAAGGCCATCGCATAGGATAACGCTTCTTCATTGTGCGCGAGCGGATGGTCTCCTTTAAGCGTTTGAAATACCTTTGGAAACAAACTTGTGTATTGGTTCATCATAAACGGAAGCATTTCACTTTGCTTCAACAATTCCAGGAAATGCCTGTGCCGATACCAAAACTCAAAATACAGCCTCACCGTAACCGTAAAGCGGCGGTCCGTTTCTCGGTTCAGCAGCTCCAGAAATTTGCCGTATAGTTCGTCCGCATAACATATCAAAATATCCTCTTTTGTTTCAAAGATACGGTAGAAAGTACGCCTCGATAAGTCGGCCTTTCGCGCGATTTCCGTTATGCTGATATCCTCAAACGCTTTTTCTTCCATCAACGAAAGCAAAGCATCCGTCAGCCATTTTCGCGATTGCATTGCAATAGGGTTAGTAATTTTACGTGTCATTTATTTATCTCCTCCGTACGGTGTCACAAATTAAATGTTTTGCGGCACTTACCCGGGCTGTCTTGTCAAATGGTTTTAAATCAATTATACTTTAAAACAGAAAATGTCGCAAGTGTGACACAGACTGGAGGTAACGATATGCCATCGCGTATAAACAAAATCTACTATTTTTCAGGCACGGGCAACAGCATGAGGGCGGCAACAGTCATTGCGCAAACGCTGGGCAGCACCGAGATTATTTCTATGCGGTGCAATCCGTCGGAGGTTTCCGCCGCCGATTCCGATATAATCGGATTTGTTTTTCCGGTATATCACTGGACGATTTGCGAGGCCGTACAGGACTTTATATCCGCTTTGGAAATCAATCCTAATGCCTACATTTTTGCCGTTTCGACCCCGAGCTTCGTCAACGGGTTCTCCTTTGAAAAGCTCAATAAGCTCTTAATTGAAAAAGGCGCGAGCTTAAAATACGCCAAACGGTTATTCTCAGTTGCAAATCTCTGTATCGTTTATCCCCCCTTCCCATCTCCCGGGCTGCGCGTTCCGGCAACGGAACGCAAGCTCAGAAAAATATCGCGCATGATTCGGAAAAAAGCCGCGAATAATTATGCTAAAGCAAGCTGGCTGACACGCCTGATTTATCCGAAGATAATGCCGAAATACCGAGCCATACAAGCGGAAGTGGATAAGGGATTTTTTATTTCCGACGATTGTATTTCTTGCGGAGTATGTTCGCGGGTCTGTCCGAAGAAAAACATAACGATGGAAAATTCACGCCCCGTCTTTCTCCATAATTGCAGCTGCTGTATGGCATGCGTTTCTTTTTGTCCGAAAAAGGCGGTTAAATACCGTTTGCCGCCGGAACAGCTCCAAAAAATCAATACGCCCTTAATGCGCATGATGAAGCTCCCCGACAAAAGGAAGCGGTATCACAATCCGCATATATCCGCAAACGACCTTATGACAGACAGGAAATACATCGAATAATACGACGTTATAAACAAAACCGCCCTCGCAAGCGGAAAAACCGTTGTTCTGCGGGAGAATAAGATGCCATAATGATATTTCATTGAGAACGGTGTTTGGCTAAAAAAACAAACCGCCGTTTCTACATATTCATATTGTTGATTAACTCTTTCAAAATAAATCGGCTTTGGATATGAGATTTTCCATATATCCAAAGCCGCTATTTTTTGTTCGGGGGAGGGGCCGCTAGTTTCGCATAATGCCGTGTTTAGCGGAGTTTTTTCGCATAATTTCAAAAAACTTTCCCAATTTATCTTCTCATTTCTTAAGCCAAATACATGAATAAATGCTCAGCCTTGCATATTTTATTCGCTCGTGGCATTTTTCGCCTCGCAGCGCTTATTTTACATATGTTCATTAGGGCATATTGTTCAACCAACTCATTCGAGATTCGACAAAACGTCTTTTCCCGTCAAATAAGCGGTAAACCAGTCGGTCAAATCCGCGCCGTAAACCTCCGAAAAGACGCCTATCATTTCCTCCGGCGTCGCCACCGCCAGCTTGCAGTTGTCGACGTATTTTTTCAGAGCCGTTTTAAATTTCGACGCTCCCATGGTCTTATAAAGGTCGTGGAACATTAGGCACCCCTTGACGTACGTCGCGTAAACGTAATCCTGCTCGGACACAAAGTTATTGAGAGGCTTTTGCATCGCGGTGTCGAAGTTTTGGATATAGCTTTTCAGTACGTCCACGTATTGCGTATAGGCGTGTATCCTCGACGTTATGTCCGAGCTCATTTTTATCCCGTATTCTGTGTATTCGTCGAAAAACATCAGCGTCACAAATTCCGCCAGCCCCTCGTCCATCCACGCGTTGCGGTACTGGTCGTTGCCCACAATCCCGTAAATCCATTGATGCGCGATTTCATGCACTATGCTGCGCTGAAAGTCCTCCTTTTCCTGCCCGCTGCCTATCATAACAAGCCTCGGGTACTCCATTCCGCCGTAGCAGAAATCAGTTTCCGCCACCGTCAGCGTGTCGTAAGGGTAGGCGCCCAAAATCTTTTCGAAATAAGTGAAGGCGTTTTTTGCCAGGTCGGCGCTCTCGGCGGGCTCCGCGTCGGCAAAATACAGGTAGTTCAGCTCCACGCCGCCCGACTGCCTTTGCTCCGTGTTAAAGTTTTTGCTCATAACCAGCGCGAAATCCCTCACCGCCAAGGCGGTATAGGTCAGCTTTTGGTCGTCGCCGGTTTCGATTTTTTCCACCTGCTCGCCCGTCGCGCCCACGACATATCCCTTAGGCGCGGTCAGCCCCACCTCGAAGTTGGCCACGTCGCTGACGTACGGGTCGCCGTTGGGCGAGTAGCTGTCCGTGAAAAATTCGCCGTTGCTTATGTAACACAAAATCGGGAACCAGTTGCCGAGGTTCACGGTGTTTTCGCCGTAACCCAGCCTGTGCCAGATGTTCGCAAGCTTAATTTCAAAGACCATTTCCACGCTCACGCTTTCGGACGGGTAAAGCGTTTTGCCCAGCGGCACCTCCAAAATATCACTGTTTGAGCCCGTTATGGAATACGCCGCGTCGCTGCCGCCCACCGAAACCCTGTCAAACTCTATGTCGCCGTAGCTGTAGCCATTTACGTAAGCCTTGACCTTTTGGTTATGCGAAACGATAGGGCTCACCGCGTCCTGCCGGTAAGCGTTGGCGAATATATGAAACGCGAGTTTATCAAAGGTGTTTTCCGTCCTGTTCGTGTAGCGGAAAGTCTCCACCACCGAAAGCACCTGGTTCTGGTCGTCGTACGACGCCTGAATAACGTATTTGTCCAGGTCCTTGCTGGCTTTTTCCAGATAAGTGCCCGCGCACCCCGAAAAAGACAGCGCCACAAGCGCTATTATAATAACTATACTGATTTTTTTCAAAATACCACCCCGCTAATTATTCGTGCTAAAGTATATGAAAAAACCCGAACCATTATGATTTTGTCTTTTAACCGCCCAAAAATAAAACGCCGAAATTCCCGACGCCAAATAAACTTATTTTTTCAATTATTTGACACAGATTTCCCCGGCAAAAACAAATAGGGAATTTTTATGAAATAGTACTTTATATAAGGGAGTCATAATAATTTTAATCTGCCGCATTTGTTTTTCATATTTTAATGCGATATTATCCCCATTAATGCGCATTCTCTATTGCAAAAAACTCGCAATAATTTTTCCTCAACGTTCACCCGCGGGCTTTACAGGTTTAATCCCGCCGCTACTGCCAAAGTTTATATCAAACGCCTGCGCATAAAATTTTAGCGCGACTACTTTACTCGCCAAATTACTTAAATCAAAAACGCCGCAAAATTTCCCCTTGTGCAAAAACGGTTTTTATAGTAAAATCGACCGTAGACATTAACCAACAGGAGCAAACATGCGCGTATTCATAGCTTTAAAGCTGCCGCCGGAGGCAAAAGACAATCTCGAAAAAATTCAAAACACGCTCGGGCGTTTCGCATCGAGGGGCAGCTTAACGCCCCGCCCGAACATGCACCTCACGCTGAGGTTTTTGGGCGACGTCCCAGCCGGAACGATACAAAAAATCCAGGAGCAGATGAAATTCGCCGCCGAATCCGCCCCCCTCGAAATGAGCCTCTGCTCGGTTTCGGCGCTGACAAGCTCCGTTGTCGCGGCAAAGCTCAAAGCCAAAAAAGACTTGTTCCAAATCGAAGAGTGCCTTTCGTCAAATCTTTTCGACCTCGGCTTCCCGCGCGAGGAGCGGCGGTTCACCCCCCACGTAACGCTTATGCGCGACTATTCTTTTCCCCTGCCTTTCAGTGAAATAGCCAAGAATATTCAAATTTTTAACAAACCCTTTACCGCCGACGAGCTGATTCTTTTTGAAACGCGCTTCAACAAATCCGCCCCCGTGTCCTATGCCGAGCTTTTCACCGTAAAACTGAACGGCGCTGTATCTTTTAACTCATAAATTGCTTTTTACAAACAGAAAAAATGCCCGAAGCCGCCAAATTTCAAAAATCAGTAATTTCATTTATCGTCATCCTATAATCAATAATAAGGTATAATGGCTAGTTCGCATTAAAATATAATTTAATATATCTGACGCCTAAAGCCGCCGCAACCTCATTTATACCAATTAGCTCATCTTTCAAATCGTGTCTCACCCCGCCACCACACTCCCATTCTATTTGGTTTTGAATAAAATTAATAAAAAACGCTTTGCCCTCCCCTTAACTTTCATCCGCGTTCTATAAAAAAACAAAAAATCTCTCCTTTCGGAAAGATTTATTTTAAATTTATTTTTTTGATTTTCTAAATTTTAGCGTAACCGCTAAAAATCCTATTGCATTCCCTTCAAAACCTGCTGCACCGAGCGCATTTCGCATTTTCCAGCATAGTTTTCCTTAAAGTGCCGCATAACAGCGGGCACGCTTCTGTCGGGCAAAGCCTCGATAATCTTTTTTATCTCGGCGTCCGACATCATTTTTGGCAGGTATCCGTCGACAAGCCCGGCCTGTTCGGCGATTGTCTGCGCCCTTGCGGCGTTGCCGGCCTTTTCGTAGCCCTGCCTTTCTTCCTCAAGCTCCCGCGCGGTTTTCTGCAAGACGCCCACGACGTCCGCGTCCGTCAGCTCCTGTTTTTCGGCGCGCTTGTTAATTTCCGCAAGCTTGATTTTGTTAAGCACCACTCCCAAAATATTTCTCGCGTTTTCGTTGTGGTCGCGCAAAGCCTGAACGCTCGCCTTTTTCAGTTCGTCTACCAACATATATTTTTTATGCCTCCTTGGGTTTAAAATAACGACTGCTCGTAACAAAAGTATACCCTATAAGCTTCTCAAGATACTCCTTCATTTTCGCCTGCGCCAGCCCATCGTCCAATATGACGAATTCGGGCTTTGCTCGCGCGCCCGTCGGGTACGCCAGCCTGAGAGCCAAAAAGACTGCCAGCTTGGCGGCTTTGTCGAGCTTAATAAAATCGCGCTTTTCTTCTCCTTCAAAAACGGCCAGGCCGTCGTCATAACCCAAGCTTACCCCCGCCATTTCCTGCGAAAAAACGCTCGCCCTTTTCAAAAATTCGCCCACTTCCTTTGGCGCGGTTCTGCCGCGGGCGTCTGTTTTGCGCTTTGCGGTAGTCGCGGCGGCAAGGCTTGTCAAAAGCTCCTTTTGCCTCGCAAGGGCTTTCTCAAGGTTCCCCGCCGCTATCGCAAGCTCGGCTTTCGCGCGGCTCGCCCCCGCGCTGAGTTCTTTGTCGAGCGGCGCCGACTGCGACAAAAGCTTTGCAAGGTTTTTTACCCGCGACTTAAGCTCGGACACCTCGCCCTCATATTTCGCCACGATTTCGCTCGACTGCCCCACGTCGGCGGCGGCCATTTTTTCCACCCACTCGAAGTCGGCGTTGTTGGCGGCAAATTCTCTGGTTAAAACTTCCTTATATTCCCTAAGCTCGTTTTCCTTGTTTTCCTTAAGCCATTCGAGCTGCTTAAACGCGATTTTCTTGTCAAAAAGCTGCGACTCTATCGTCGACTTGCTGCCCAAAAGCATAGTTATTTCCGCGTTGGTCTCCCGTTCGTTAAACCTCGCGTTCTCTAGCAGCTTGTCCACGTTTCCGCCCGCGAGCTTTTCCGTCTGCCGCGCCGAATATTCGATTTCCCGCTCGTTAACCCTTACGGTTTTGCCCGTTTCGACGATTACTTCCCTCACCCGCGCGATTTTGAGGTCGAGCTCGTCAATGCGCCCCAGCGTCGTTTTCTGCCTTTCTACGGCGGCCGTCAAACGCACCGCGATGTCGGCCAGCTCGTTCTTAGTCTGCTCGTTGAGGTGCATCATGCTTTCCATGGTGCCTAGGTCGCCCTCTATGATGCTTCTCGCCTCGCCCAATTGCTTAAGCCGCGTTTCGGCGTCGGCGAGCTTGAGCCTGAGGTTTTCCACCGTCTTGCGCAAATCCTTTATTTCCGTTTCTGTGCGCACCGCGTCGGCTCCGACTTCCATCAGGTAGTTCGTGCCCTTGTCGGTCTCGATTGCGCGCAGGTAGTTAGAAACCGTCTCGTTTGTGTTTTCGTGTATAAGCTGGTTGTATCTGTCGATTATGCCTTGCCTTTCCTCATTAAGGTTCGATATCTCCGATTGGTTTATGTCTATATGCCGCTGAATTTCCTCAAGCGCGCCTGTCATCTTTGCGACGGCCTCGAGGGTTTTTTGTTTTTCGGCTGTTCTTTCGCGGTACAGGCTCTCCAGGCTCGCCACGTCCTCGTCGTCGAGGTCGTTTTCCACTGCGTACACTGCGGTCGCGTCCTGATAAATTTTCTGGCTGTTGATAAGCACCTGCCGCTTAAATTCCTCGCCCTTCATTTTGCGCGTCTTCTCGAGGTCTTTGGCTATGGTCTCCTCCGACTGTACAATTCCCGTCAGTTGATAGTTCGCCGCTTCCCTCGCGCGTGAAAGGTTGCGCATTTTTTCTTTGAGTGACGCGTTTATGTTAAGCAGCTTTTCAGTCTTAAAGTCTATCACCGACATTATGGCTTCTCTTGCCTTATAGGGCGAAACGGCGGTGTCCACGTCCATTATATTGCGCAATTGCCTCGTCTGGGTGGCCAGCAGCCTTTCGCGCTCGGCGACCTGGCTTTCCTTCACGGTAATTTCGGCGCGATATTTTTCCGTCTGCGCCTCCAGCTCGTCCATTTTGGCGTTTATCCTCACCGACTCCAGCAAGTCCGCAAAGTTTTTGTCCGGCTCGGCAAACTCGTCCATTGTGGACTTTATCTCGTTTATCGCCTCGTCTATGGAGCCGAGGCTGTTTTTCAAATTGATTTTCTGGCTCTCTAAAGCCTCCATCTGGACGTTGAGGTTGTCGAGCTGCCCGTTGAGCTTTTTGTTTTTTTCCTCAAGCTCCTTGGCTCTCACAGTTTGCGCGCTTAGGGCCTGCGCCGCCACCCTGTCGGCGATTATTTTGCTCAGCGCTTTCTGCTTTTCGTCCAGCTGGCCTGTGACCGACGCGTATTCCGACTCGTACCAGTCCAGTTCCTTTTTGTTTTCCTCACACTGCCTCGCCAAATCCGCCGCCTGCTCGGACAGCCTCCTGAGCACGGTCAGCTTGGGGATCAAATCCTTTGCGCTCTCGTATTCCTCAAGCAGCTTCCTTTTTTCTTCCACAAACGCCCGCTTGCCCTCCAGCTCTTTCAGGCGGTCGCGCGCGTCCCTGAGCTCGTTCGTCAAAGCGTAGCTTGCGCTCTCTCCCAGCTTTTCCTGCAAAGCCGCGTACCGCTCTTTAACCTTAGAGAAGACGTCCTGTCTCAGTTTTATTTCTTCCTCAACGGCGCCTAGCTCGTCTTGGCTCACGGGCTCGGGCAGTTTTTTGCCGAGCTCCGTTTGCTTTTCGCGTATCATCTCCCCGATTTTCGGAAAAACGCCCAAGTCGCCGCTTAGGGCAAACTTGTCGAACTCCTCCGCCGAAAGAAAGCTGTTTTCAATCAGCTCCGCCGCGTCCCCGCCCAAAACGGCCCTGAGGTATGTGTTGATTTCTCCGCCCTCCGCCGCCTCCAGCAGGTTTTTGTCGGCGCCGAGCTTGCGCAGGCTGCGTTTCACCTCGCCGCCCTCGACTATTTTGTTTATATTAAAAACCACGTCGTTTTCCAAAAAATCCGCCGAAACGTCGAACCCCGTCGAGTCCCTCCCCGAAAACGCGTCCGCAAGGGCGGCGGCCAAAAAGGCCCCGTTTTTCGCCACGGGCTTATTCGTTTCGTTTATGTCCCCGAAAACGAATTTATACGCTTCCTTTGTATGGGGGTTTTTCGCCTCGACGTTGACTAATCTCATTCAGGCTCCCTTGTCGAATTCATTTGAAAATAAAATCGCCTTGTTTTTTGCCCGCGGTTGTGGTAAAATTAACTTCACAAATCCCCAACCCGCGTGCGGTTTACCGTTTGTACACATTATTGTAATATAATTTGACGAAATAATCAAGACTTTGAGGTAAAAATGCCTTTCTGCTTACTTTCCGACAACTCCATCGAAACCTCCTGCACCGTCGTGGACAACCTGTTTATCTCACAGTTTATGCCCGATGCGCCGCCGCGCTATACCGAGGTTTACCTCTACGGGCTTATGCTTTCATCTTTGCCCGAAACCCGCAACAGCCTCGACACGCTGTGCAACGCCTTGGGCCTGACCGCTTTGGACGTCAAAACGGCTTTCGACTATTGGGAAGAGCTCGGGCTTGTAACGGTTACGGGCGGAAGCGATTTCAGGGTTATTTACCAGCCCCCCAAATCAAACTCGGGGCTGCTTAAAAAAATCAAGCCCGGCAAATACCGCGACTTCAACAAGCAAATCCAAAATATCCTCTCCGGCCGCATGATAGAGCCTTCGGAATACAACGAATACTATATGTTTTTGGAAACCGCCGCCTTCGACCCCGAGGCGCTCTGCGCGGTCGCCGAATACTCCGTTGGAATTAAAGGCAAAGACATTTCGGGCAGGTACGTCCTCGCGGTCGCGCGCAACCTCGCCCAAAGCGGTATAAGAGCCCTCGCAGCGGTCAGGGAAACGCTCAAAAGCCGTTCACTCCATTCCGACGACATACGGCTGATTTTAAAGTCTCTCGGCAGCGTGCGTAAGCCCGATCCTGCCGACCAGCAGCTCTACGAAAAATGGACGGGCGACATGGGCTTTACGCTCGATGCCGTCCTCTATGTAGCCAAAACGGTCAGGTTCGGCGGCACGGCGGGGCTGGACAGGCTTTTGGAAGAGTATTACAGGCAAAAGCTGCTCTCCAAAGCCGAAATCGAAGCCTATTCGCAAAACAAGTCCGCCCTTACCGAAACGGCAAAGCAAATCAACGCCGCACTTGGCGTATATTACCAAAACGTCTCCGCCGTCGTAGAGGAGTACGTCTCGCCTTGGCTTTCCAAGGGCTACGACCAACAAACCCTGCTTTTGATTGCAAATTACTGTTTCAAAAACAGCGTCCGCACCCTCGAGGGCATGAACCATACGCTGGAGCGTTTTTACCGTTTAGGGTTGGTGTCGCTTGAGTCAATTCACCAATACATAAGCCAAATCCTATCCGGCGACGAAAAAATAAAGCAAATTCTGTCCGAAATGGGGTTGATGCGCCGCGTCACCAAAACCGACCGCGCCAACTACAAAATCTGGACGTCCGAGTGGCATATGGACGACGCCTTGATTTTATCGGCCGCGCAAAAATCCCGCGGCAAGGACAACCCCTCGGCATATATGTCAAAGCTTCTTGCCGACTACAAGGCTTCAGGCATAAAAACCGCGGCGCAGGCGGCGACGGATGCCAAATCGGCCGCGGCAGTCTCTTACGGCTATCGCCAGCGAAACTACTCCCCCGAGGAACTAAAGGCGCTTTTCGACAATCTCGACGACATAGAGGTCTGAAACGACGACATAGAGGTCTGAAACAATGAAAGAAAACATTCTCGACGCGGCGCGCGCGGTTATCCAAAAACGCCGCTACACCGCCGAATCCGCCACAAACCGCGACGAAACGCGCTTAAATTCGTTCGACGATTACACCGCCAACGAAAAAGCGCTTTTGGTTCAATCAATCGAGCTGGCGCGTGCAAAACGCGTCGGTGCGGCAAAAAAGGAACAAGCCGCCTACGACAAGCTGCTCGAAAAAAGGCGCGCGCTCCTCAAAAAATACGGTTTCCCCGAAAGCGGACCCGCTCCAAACTATTTTTGCAAAAAATGCGGCGACACGGGCTATGTCGGCGGCAAACGTTGCTCCTGCCTCAAGGCTGAAATAACCTTGCTTTTGTTCGGCGAAAGTCAAATCCCTTACAAATCCGCATCTTTCGATACGGGCAAAAACTCGCCCGATGCAAAAGCGCATCTTTTCGCGCGCGAGTTTTGCGACAAATTCCCCGATGTCAAGCGCAGGAGTGTTATTCTTTCGGGGATAGTGGGAACAGGCAAAACATACCTGGCCTCGGCGATAGGCAACGCCCTGATTAAAAAGCAAATCCCCGTCCTATACAAAAGCGCCTTCGAGCTCAACGAGCGCTTTGCCGAGCTTTGCTTTTTAAAATCGGACGAAAACAGCCTCTATCAGGACGTTTTATCGAATGTGGATGTTCTTATTATAGACGACTTAGGAACGGAAGTTTTGCGCCCAAAAGTGACGGTGCCCTATCTCCAATTTTTGCTGGAAAAGCGCGTTCATTCAGGCAAAACTACGATAATCACCACCAACTATGACCTGGGCGGAATCCAAAAAATCTACGGCGAGCGGATAATGTCCCGCCTTTCGGACAATACAAAATTCTTCAAGGTGGAGCTTTCGGGCTCCGACCTCCGCTTAGCAAAGCCCGACAAAAGCAAATAAATTTCAATTTGGTTGTATGACTACAGACAATTTAAAGTGAAGTTTTATAAAGGTCGAACAGAAATTTATAAGGAGTAAAAACCCCGAATGTGCAAGGAGTGTTACGCCGGCGAAAACAGAATAACCCCGTTACTCGGCCCTTTGGATTGTTTGGAAAATCATACGCAATATATTTGCGGAACTTGCGGGCGTTGTATATGTATCGAACATGACCCCCGCAGGGGCCTGCAGAGATGGAATTTCCCTTTTAAGTCTTTAGAGACAGCCAAACTCTATTTGAGAGCAGCGGACTACACTATGAAAACGCCTTGCGGCATTTATAAAATAAAAAGCGACAAAGGCAAAGTTTTTTATAAGATTTTTACAGGAAGCGGCGATTTACAAGCGTTCTTAAAAAAGAATAAAGATAAAGCTTGTGAAGACATAAAACCCGTTTTTTGTGAGAGCGAATACAAAGAATATCCGAATACACAGGTACGGAAATTGACTTCCGATGAAATACAAAAATATATGTCGGAACGCTAAATCCTAAGAAAAGAAAAATTAAAATATGAGTACTGATTTTATAAATTTAACGGCAGAAAACCTTGCCAACGAGCATCTATGCTGTATTATACGCAGTAAAAAGCCCCATCAGGGTATCGACGCAAAGCGGCGATGGCTTTCCGAGCGGCTGAACGAAGGCCATGTCTTCAGAAAGTTAAACGAAAAGGCTGCGGTTTTTATTGAATACGCCCCTCTTGAAACCGCTTGGGTTCCCATAACCGGCGACGACTATTATTATGTGTATTGCTTATGGGTTTCAGGCAGCCACAAAGGAAAAGGATATGCCAAATCGCTGATGGAGTATTGTTTGGCCGACGCCAAAGAAAAGGGCAAATCCGGCGTTTGTATGCTCGGAGCAGCAAAACAAAAATCTTGGCTTTCAGACCAATCGTTCGCGAAGAGGTTCGGCTTTGAGGTTGTCGATACTACCGATAACGGTTATGAATTGCTTGCGCTTTCTTTTGACGGAACAACGCCGAAATTTGCGCAAAACGTTAAAAAACAAGAAATTGAAAGCAAGGAGCTGACAATTTATTATGATATGCAATGCCCTTATGTCTGTCAAAACATTGAGATGACAAAACGGTATTGTGAAACAAATAACGTCCCCGTATCTTTCATTCAGGTGGATACGCTGCAAAAAGCAAAGGAATTGCCTTGTGTTTTCAATAACTGGTGTGTGTTTTATAAGGGAAAATTTGAGACAGTGAATTTGTTAGATATCGCCTACATAAAAAGAATACTTAAAAAATGAACATACGCGTTTGGTCTTTCAAAAGTATTGCAGGGATAGGCTCGTTAAATTTCAATTTATCTGCCAAAATCGATGAAACCAAATGAATTTTTCCCGTCAAAACCCTCAAAACCGATAAAATTCGTTAATTTTGACAAAATTCGGCAAACAAAATAAAATTTATTACTAAAAAGGAGAAATTATGCAGCATTCAACGGCAACCATTATTATGGACGACGGCGGCGAAATAACCGTCGAGCTTTACCCCGAGCACGCCCCGCAAACCGTGGAAAATTTTTTGCGGCTGGTTAAGCGCAACTTTTACGACGGGCTTATCTTTCACCGCGTCATCAAAGACTTTATGATTCAGGGCGGCGACCCCACGGGCACGGGCAGCGGCGGCTCCGACGCCACAATCAAGGGCGAATTCGCCGCCAACGGCGTAATCAACAATCTGCGCC
>DAITPX010000018.1:0-13065 GCA_036833365.1 Clostridia bacterium
CGTGCCGCTGAACAAAACGACTTCCTGCGTGACGTAAGCGATGTTGTCGCGGTATTCCTTGAGGGAAAATTCGTTTATGTCGGTGCCGCCCAGCGTAATTTTGCCCGAATCGAGGCCGTAAAACCTTTCGAGCAGGTTGAGCAGCGTGGTTTTGCCGCCGCCGGACTCGCCCACAACCGCCGTAACCTTGCCCTCGGGGATTTTGAGCGAAAACTTATCGAACACCGGATCGCCGCCGTAACCGAACGTGACGTCGGACAGCTCGAAAGTTCCGCGCATTTGCTCGGAAGGCAAACCGCCCGCCCTGATTTCTTCCTTTTCTTCCATAAGATTGGCGACGCGGTGAACCGAACCCATCGTGGATTTGAGGTTTTGCCAAACGCTGTTTTGGGAGGTAAGGACGTTGCTTATCGAGGTGGCGAAAGCGAAATACGCCGCCCATTGCGCAAGCGTAAGCGTGCCGTCGGAATAATAGCCCCTGCCTATCAAAACTATCAGGATTACCTGCAAAATAGAAGCTATGGTAATAAGCGGGGAGCTAAGCTGCCCTATTATTACCGCTTTTCTGTTGGCGCGGTAAATTTCCTTCATGCTCTCGCTACCGCTTTCGTATTCCTTTTTTTCACTGGCGAACGATTTTATCAAAGGCAGGTTGGACGTTTTTTCCGAAATATTCTGCGTGAGCCCCGCTACTTTGCTTCTGACAACGTGGTTTATTTTGAAGTTGAGCTTGCCGACGACCAAGGCCACCGCCAAAATCAAAGGAATTACCATAATCAGCGACCACATCAGGTCGCCGCTGTAGCTGCCGATTTTTTTGAGCGTTTCAAAGAGCAGCATCGCCGACGTCAATTCCGTCAATATAACGCCCATTATCATCTCGCCGACGGAACCGCTGTCAGTCGTTATACGGGAAAGCAATTCCTTCGGGTGGTTTTGTCCGTAATAGGAAAGTGGCAGGTGCACGATTTTATTCCAGACAAGCCTTCTCAACGACCTGTTTATTCTTGCCTTTACCAAATCGCCCAAAATACCAGATATAGTGCCGATAGCAAGGTTAATGAGAGTGAACGCGATAAAGGGCAGGATTACCGCCACAAATTCCACGTTGCCCGCGTACATCTCGGCCAGATATTCGGTCACGTTAATACCTATTTTAATCAAGGCGTAGTGGGCGGCCAGGTATACCAGTATCCACAGATACGGCAGCCGCGCCTTCCAAAGCAGCTTGAAAAACCGCTTCCATTGCCCTTTAGGTTTAAGTTGGTCTGTTTGTTGATTCATTATGTTTCCTCTGAAAAAGGCGGAATTACCCTTTTATGCCCGTTAATCCCGCCTTTTTCGTTTTCGTTATTTAGTTTGCGTCGTCGCTGACAGCAACGGCAAAGCGCCCGTAAACCGCGTCCACGGTTATGGTAAGCTGCGTCCCCTCGGCGTCGTAGTTGTTTTCCGCGCCGTACTTGTAATCGGCGTTAACCGTCTTCCATTGGACTGCCTCGTCGGCGGTGGCGTAATAGCCGAAGCTTACGTCATAGGACTTATCGGTCTTTAGTTTTTCGTAATATTCCGCTAATTTGGAGCCACAGTTGCCAATGTTGTAATAGTAAATGGTGATGCCGTCGTAGTCCTGTGCGGAATCGGCGACCTTAACCTTGCCCGACGAAGGAGTGGCGACGTATTTTCCCTGTGCCTGGTCCCAAGCGACGGAAAACGTGTCGAAGGAGTATTTTTCATTGACGTTGACAAAATTGATAACGTTTTCGATTAACCCCTCTTCCTTCAAAGCCTTTGCCACGTCCATTATGTTCATATAGTCGAGCGAAAGCACCGTATCGTCGATGGCTTTGAATTTCGCGGTAAAGTCCGTTTTTTGCCCGTCGGTAATATTGTCGCCGTACATCAATGCGAAGCACCCGTTGATTGCGCCGTCGCCCAATGCGAGCGTATATTCCCCTCCGTTAAGTATAATCGTATGATTTGCAACAAGCGAATCGTAAGTCGCTTTCATAGACGTAGCATTGTCGAGATTTGTCAAATCGAACCAAATCAGCCAAATTCCGCCGTAATCGAAGGCTTTGTCGGCGATTTTTTTGACGTCGTTGTAGGTGCCGTTATGCTTTTTAACGTATCCCGCAGTCGTGTTCATGTCGACGGCTTCGGCGGTTTCCGCAATAACGCCTTGTTCTTTCAAATAATCCACCATCGCGTCGTAGTCGGAGTGGTAAGAGTTTATTTCCGTCAGCTCGGGTGTTTTTGCGAGCTCGTCCAAAAGAGACATAACCTTTTCTTTTTTAGTAAGCTCAGGCTCCGGCGGAGTGCATGCCGCGCAAGATAAAATCATGCCGGACGCCAATACCAAGCATAACAGAATGTAAAGAAATTTTTTCATATTAACCTCCAATTGTAAAGAAAATTTACCTGTACCGTAACTAAGAATATGTTAAGAAGGGGCATAGGTCAATATTCGGCGTTTATTTTGTCCGTTTTTTCGCCTAAACTGTCGGATATAAATAGTATTAAATTCGCCAGGGCATTCGATGCGGAAAGGTTTTTGAGGCGGAGTTTTTTGAAGAAAGAAATTTCTTTGAGGCCTGCAGCGAAGGTATTTTGTACTTTTTTGAGCGGATATTTTGGCCCGTTGAAGTCAAATCATAAAATAACCCTAATACTTGGAAATCCGGCGGAAGGCGCGCATTTATGTAATAATAACATGCCAGGCGTCCGCGCTTGCAGGATTTTAGAAAGGATTTTTATAAAAAAAACGCGGCGGATTTATATTTGCCGCCTGCATTTTTATGAATTTTAAAATTTATTTTCTTAACAATTCCAGTTGATTTTAGCGGGATTAAGCTCGTTTCCGACCGCTATCTTCCTTAGCGCCGCCTCCATTTCGGCACATTCCTCCGCCGCGATTTTGTCGTAAACCTCTGGCGGCTGAGCAAGCCCTACCCTGTCGTAGGCAATCGCTGCAGCGCCGTAAAAAGCCAACCCCAGCGAATGCGTCGGAGTATGAAAGCACGCCGAAGCTTGACCGCACGCGCGCGCCGCCGCCTGCGCCTCGGGGCTATTTTCGGCTTCGCGGGCGGCCTGATGGCAATAATTTAATATTATATTTTTTACTTCGGGCAGTTTCTTTTTCCCATCGAACCATTCCCGGGCAGCTGTTAACGCCTCTTTCGGGCGGGTGTCGCCTGGAAAAGATTTTTCGTATATCGGCAAAATATGCTCTTCGGCATAGTCCATGCACCAGCGGGCAATCGTCGCTTTGCTCTGCGTTTCGATAAGCCGCATAAGCGAAACTATGTAAGGCGAGTCGGCGCGGCCGAGCATTTTTTGAACCTTGCTCATAACTCGATTTCCTGTCCCGGCTCAACTATGAGCTTGTTCGGTGCGTCCCATTTTTCGGCTTTGGCTTTGTCAAACAGGGCGCGCGGCTTGAGGTGAACTATAATATTATGTTTGGCCTTGACCAGCCTCGCGCATTCCGCCGCTTCCTCGAGCCCCATATTGTAAACGCCGTCGCCGCAAAAAATCGCATAGTCCAGCTGCTTTTGAGCGAAAGTTTCCATTTGGCGCGTCTTGGAGGTGTCGCCGCTGCAATAAATTTTGACGCCGTCTATCGTCAGAATAAAACCTACGCATTCCTTTGGGTCGTGATGTGAGTTTTTTGCCTCGGTCGATTCGATTTCTATGCCGCCTACGTCAAAAGAATTGTGCCTGCCGCCCGCGAGCGCGTCCTCGTAAGTGATAATCCGGCAGCCCTTTTTTTTCGCGCAAAGCCCGACATTGTTGTGGTCGCCGTGGCCGTGCGTAACCAATATAAGGTCGGCGGGCTCGCCGTAGCCGTCACCGGCAAATGGGTCGAAATAAACTACTCGCCCGCCATCATCCGTAAACCTGTAGCTACCGTGACCCTGATAATATAATTTCGGCATGATTTCACCTTCTTTTAGTGATTTACACAAAGTCGATTTAATTTTAATTTTGAATTGGTTTCGTTAATAGATTTTAACGCTGATTTGAGCGTTTTAAGCGGTTATTCCTCGCTCATATAGGGATAGCCGACATCAATGGCGGGCAAAAACGTTTCCTTTATGCAGCGCGGCGAAACCCAGCGCATAAGGTTAAGCATGCTCCCCGCTTTGTCGTTTGTGCCGCTTTTTCTGGCGCCGCCAAAGGGCTGCTGCCCCACCACCGCGCCCGTGGGTTTGTCGTTAATGTAAAAATTTCCCGCCGTCTGGGAAAGGGCGTTTTCGATTTTTACGATTGCCTGCCTGTCCCGCGCGAAAACGCTTCCCGTAAGCCCGTAAACGCTCGCCTTGTCACAGTAACCCAGCGCCTTGTCCAGTTCGCTGTCGTCATAGACGAAAACGGTAAGGACGGGCCCGAAAATTTCCTCAACCAGGCACTTGAAATCCGGCGTTTTGGCTTCAATCAACGTGGGAGCGACAAAGTATCCCGTACTGTCGTCGTAGCGGGTCGTCAGGACGTCGGCGTCACCGCTTTGTTCGGCGTATTTGATATGACCGACTATATTGTCGTAGCTTGCTTTGTCGATTACCGCGCCCATAAGGTTTCTGAAATCGGTTATATCGCCCATCTTTATGTCCGCGATTTCTTTAAGCAGCCCTTCTTTGGCCTCTTTCCATATGCTCGCGGGTATGTAAGCCCTCGATGCTGCGGAGCATTTTTGCCCCTGGTACTCGTAAGCCCCCCTCGCGAGGGCCGTGACGAGCGATTTGACGTCGGCGGAGCTGTGCGCGAACACAAAGTCCTTGCCGCCCGTTTCGCCGACAAGCCGCGGATAATTGCGGTAGCCTTCGATATTTTCGCCGACGAGCTTCCAAATTCCATTGAACACGGCGGTACTGCCCGTAAAATGGAAGCCAGCCATGTCGGGATGGGATAAAACGTGTTTGCTCATGTCGCTTCCGTTGCAGGGCAAAAAACTTATTACTCCCTCGGGAAGTCCCGCTTCAAGCAGCAGCTTGTAAAAATAGTAGTTGGAAAGCGCGGCGGTCGTGCCGGGCTTCCACAAGACGGTGTTGCCCATAATCGCCGGCGCGGTCGGGAGGTTGCCGCCTATCGAGGTGAAATTAAAGGGTGTAATCGCCGCCACAAAGCCGTCGAGCGGGCGGTACTGAAGCCTGTTCCAGACCCCGTCGCCGCTAAGCGGCTGCTCGCGGTAAAGACAGTCGGCAAAATAGGCATTAAAAGTCAAAAAGTCAGTCAGCTCGCAGGCGCTGTCTATTTCGGCCTGATACGGGTTTTTGCTTTGCCCCAGCATCGTGGCCGCGTTTATGACATAACGGTATTTGTGGCGAAGCAGTTCCGCCGCCTTCAAAAAAATAGCCGCCCTATGCTCCCAAGGCGTTTCCGCCCAGCTTTTTTTGCTTTTCGCCGCCGTTTTTACGGCAAGCTCCAGCAACTCCGAGGTGGCGACGCTCAAATTTGCCAAAACGTGCTTATGATTGTGAGGCATGACCACTTGTTTTGTTTTTTCGGTAAAATATTCTTTTCCGTCAATTATTACGGGAATGTCGACCACCGTGCCGCTTTGGCGTTCGAGCTCTTTTTTAAGCTCGGCCTTCTCCCTCGTGCCCGGCATGTAAGAATATACCGGCTCGTTTTTAGGAAAAGGGACTGTGAAAATACCGTTCATTTTTGAAAACCTCTCTATTAATTTTTTGCTTATAATAAATAATAACAAAATAATAGGCTCAAAGTCAAGTTTATTTGAAATTTGGGTTTTGACTTACAAAAAACCTGATTTCGGCGCGCGATTTGCCTTAAATCATACCGGCTTGACGCAACATGATTTTAATGTCGCCGTAGTTCGAGGCGGATACGGAAGCAAAACCGCCGCGCTTAAAAGACCGCGGCGGGAAAATTAATTCTTATAGTTTTTTATTTTTAAGTACCGTAAAAAACTACACCACCGCGGGCTCGACAAAAAGATCGCCCTTACCAAACCTGTCAAGCCGCATTTGCGAAACGTCGACTGTCGGGGGAAGGTTCAGCATCATTTCCGCCATGACAACACCCGTCACGGGCCCGAACATAAAGCCGTGCCCCGAATAGCCCGCCGCGATATACAAGCCATCATATTGTTCGATTTTGTCGTATATCGGTTGCCTGTCGGGCGACATGCAATAAAGTCCCGCCCATTGGCGGACGACGTTAAGCTCTTTCAGGAGCGGCAGAAGCTTGACCAGATTCTCCGCCATATCGGACAAAAACTTCCAGCCGCTCGTAATCCTCAGGTCGCGCGGCTCGTCCTCGTCGCCGCGCCCCATAATAAAGCTTCCCTCGGGCGACTGCTGGCAATATATATTGTGAGCAAAGCCCATAAACATAGGCCCCTGCAAGGGAGCGACGGGCTCGGTGACAAGTATCTGGTGGCGCTGGGAATATAATGGCAAATTGATATTCAGCGGGTCGGTAAGCCGCTTGGTGTAGGCGTTTGTGGCGAGCAGGATTTTTTCGCAATGGATTTTTTCGCCGCCGCAGACTACGCCGACAACCTTGCCGCCCTCGGTAAGGATTTCGTCCACTCCCGCATATTTTTTGATTTTTACCCCGAGCCGCATTGCCGCTTGAGCGTAGGCCTCCACGGTGTGGAACGGGTTTAAAAAACCGTCCTTTTGGCAGAAGGTGCCGCCGAGCATATGGCGGGTGTTTATATAGGGGATTATTTCTTTGGCTTCCTTGGGCGTAAGCAACCTGCTCGGTATGCCTAGGCTGTTTTGGAGCGCCACATTGAGCTTAAACTGCTTCATTTCCTTTTGCGTGGCGGCGCACATCAGATAACCGCTTTGGGTAAAGTCTATCCCGCGCTTATAATCCAATTCATCCGCCAAAATTTCGTACCTTTCTATGGCATATTTTGACAAAAGACAGTTGGTTTTTGTGCCCCACTGCATTCTGACGCCCGCGCCGCACCTGCCCGTGCTGCCAGACGCCAAAAATTTTCTTTCAATCAGCAAAATGTTTTTTGCGCCCCGTTTCGCCAGCTCGTAGGCGGAGGCCACCCCCGTTATGCCTCCACCGATTATTACTATCTCAACCGTGTTGCTCATAGTTTTTCCCCGTCCTTTTTTGCCAAAAGTTCCATTCTAATCGGAGTTGAGGGCGCCCTGAAGGAGGGCAGGGGCTGGTCGACCGTTTTTTTGCCCGTAAGCTTTTCTATTTCTTTTTGAATAATCAAGCTGCAAGTGCGCCCCGAGCAGGGGCCCATGCCAGCGCGCGTAAGCCTTTTTATCTCGTCTACGGTATGATGCCCGCCGGTTATGCAATCCCTTATTTGTCTGAGCGTAACGTTTTCGCAGCGGCAGACGACGGTTTGGTCCTCGTCATCGAGGAACGGTTTTTCGGTTTTTTGCCCTTCCTCGGCGCCGCGGGCGGCTAAATCAAGCTCTCTTAATTTATCGGCTTCGTTTTTGTCGGCAAGGAGCCGCTCCAGTTCTTCCTGCACGGCGGTTGCTTTAGTCCTGAAAAACCTCGCCGACATTAAATATCCGATTGGCACCTCTATCCACACCACCGCCGTTTTGTCCTGCGCGGGAGCGTTTATCACCTTCAAAATTTTACCGTCGCAAAGGCGGTTCCCTCCTCTGTCCAAAGCGTCTACAGTATCGCCCGGTTGAGGCAAGGGTAAAAATTCGTAAGGAAGCTTAACCGTCCCCACTTCGTCGGAGTAGCCGCCGTCTATTACGAATATGGCAAGCCCGGGGCAGTGCGACACGCACACACCGCAGCCGTTGCAAACATCGGGGTTAATTTCAGGGAGGTCGTTTATGTCGATGAGCGGCTTCATCGCCCCTCTTTTGCACGAAGTGTAACAAGGATTGCACGGTATGCTCTGAAAACATTCGGCTACCGCTATCGGGCCCTTTTTTATGCGCTCCTTTGTAGGGGTTATTTTTTGCACCAGTTCATGTTGCGCTGTTCCGTTCTTATTAAGCATAAGCGTCACCTCTCGAGGCGGGCCGTTTCCAGCCCCGCCAAAATCCTGCGCCCCGTTTCGCCGCTGCGCAGCGACACCGCCTGAGCGATAAAATCCTTTAAACGCGTTTCGTCGCCGGCGCCGAAATTGCCGAGCTCCTTCACCGCGCCCAACCCCGCGATATGTCCTCCGACCATCGCCGAGCTGGCCTCTTCGATGCCCGACGCGTCGCCGCAAACGAAAATATTTTTTACGCTCGTTTGATTGAGCGTATTACGTTTGGGGACGTATCCGCCCAATGCAGTAACGTAAACCATTTCGCATCCCGCCTGCCAAAGCAGCTCGGCCAAAGGAGTAAGCCCCACGCTTATGCAAAGGTTGTCGCAGGAAATATATTCTTCGCTGCCGGGAACAAAATTCCAGTTTTCGTCCAGTCTTGCCGTTTGGACGCCTTCAAGCTTTTCCGTGCCAATGGCTTTTTTTACGGTTCTGCCCGTATATATAGGCACGCCCATTCGGGCGAGTTTTGAGGCATGGACAAGGTAGCCGCCTATCGACGGCGCGGCCTCGAGCACCGCCTTAACCCTGACGCCCGCCTGTATTAGCTGATAGCTGACGATAAGCCCGATGTTTCCCGCGCCAAGCATAACCACGCTTTGCGCCGGCTTTATGCCATAAACGTTCATTAAGGTTTGGACTGCGCCCGCGCCGTAAATCCCCGGCAAATCATTGTTGGGGAAAGTCAAAAATTTTTCGCTCGCGCCCGTCGCCACAACCGTTACGCGCGGCTTGAATTTTATGTAGCTTTGCCCGCTTTGCGCCGTGATTACCCCGTCCTCGTATATGCCCAAAACCGTGGTGTCGAGCATTACTTTGACATTGGGCATGACGCCGATTTTTTGCTTGAGAATTTCGCAGATATCTACGCCCCTCGACGAGGCGTATTGTTTTTCGCTGCCGAAAAACATGTGGGTTTGTTTTATTAGCTGCCCGCCCAAATGCGGGTGCCGTTCCGCCAAAACGACCGAGAAGCCTTTTTTGCCCAGCTCCTCCGCGGCGCTTAGCCCTGCGGGGCCTCCGCCTACTATGAGCGCGTCCGCCATAATCATACGACTTCTCCTTTGCCGTTTTGCATAACTATTACCATGCCTTCCTCGAGCGGGGTGACGCAGGTGCGGACATTGGTGCGGCCGTTTACGGTAGCAAGGCAGGAGGCGCAGTTGCCTATCGCGCAATACAGCCCGCGGGGCCGCCCATGGCTGTGGCCTATGACGGTTAGGCCGTTGTCGGCCAACGCGCAAACTATGGGCTGCCCTTCGGCGCCCTTAAGCTGCCGGCCCTCGAATGTGAAAGAGACCTCCCTGCCTTCCTTGAAGTCCAAAATCGGGTGTTGCTTAATTTTCATATAATATAAGCCTCTTAAAAAATTTTGCTGAAATATTAACATAGAGTATAGCAAAAACAAAGTTACAAATCAATACCCTTAAAAAAATTAGTTTTAAAATTTAACGCAAAGAATTCAAAAAATATGAGATTATTATACGGCTAAGCAAATTTTTTGAATCCCCTGCCTAACGTTTTGAAAAAATTATTTGTTAAAGGAAAATTTCTTTTATTAAAAAAATATAATAAAATAATTTAATAATATTATTAAAAGCATTAAGTTAAGTAATGTTAAACTAACCCACGACGATTTCGCAAACTGGGCCGTCGAAACGAGAATTACGATTAAGGACCATTACGGGCTGGAATATAAATTCGGAAAGAACAATTAAACGCCTCATTTATAATCAAAATTTTTAAGTCAAATCTAGCTTCTAAAGAGCCTGAATTACGAAAGATAAGGACGGAAAATTTAATCGGCGAATAAACTAATGCGGGCACCCATTGCTGCGTTTTGCAAAGGGGTGCTCAATTCTTTATAAAATAAAAAGCGTAATTCCATTTAAAACCGGCTCTGTCGCAATAGAAGTTTTTTGCGTTTAAATATTTTTGCGTTTTTTGAAGAAAATAGAAACATGAGTGTTAAAAAAACGATATGCCTTATTTTGCTTACGGCATTGATTGCGGTGTTTTGCTGCGGGTTTGCCGCCGCTGACGAGCCGTCCTTTATAAAATGGGTGGACAACAATATACCTTACGAGGTGCTTTTGTCCGCCTACGAATATGACAAAGAGTTTCACCGGTCGGACGTGCAGTTCGATTTCGTTAAGGCTCTGGCTTATCTCGCGACAAAAAACGGCAATAAATTTTCCGTCAAAAAAGATATCAGGGTACTTTCCAACCTTGTAAATAAATTGAAAGACGGGGGTGATGTAGATAGCTTTTGTGCCGAAAACAAGTATTATAAATATTATGTCGAGGCATACGGCGCGATTTTTGGCGAATTTATAGGAGAATACGTCCTGCCCGACGGCGGGGCGGCATACGGACTCAAAAATTTTCACCCATTTCCCAAAGGCTACTGGTATTCGCATGGGGACGATTTTTTCAACAGCCGTTCCTACGGCTTTAAAAGAAAGCATCTCGGGCACGATATGATGGGTTCCATCGGCACGCCCATTGTCGCCGTCGAAGGCGGGACCGTCACCGAATTCGGCTGGAACAAATACGGGGGCTGGCGCATCGGGATACGTTCGTTCGATAAAAAACGCTCCTATTACTACGCGCATCTCCGCAAAAACAAGCCCTACGCAGCGGGACTGGAAAAGGGGGCGACCGTCGAAGCGGGCGAGGTCATCGGATATTTGGGCGTGACGGGCTACAGCACGCGGGAGAACACCAACATGAAGTGCTCGCCACACCTTCATATAGGCATGCAGCTAATTTTCGACGAAAGCCAGTATCAGGGGCCGACGGAAATTTGGATAGATATGTATAACATAACCAAGTTCCTCTCGCATAACAGGGCGACCGTATACAAAGAGGACGGCGAATATTACAGCAATCACCTCCGCCCTCCCAAAATCACAGAAGATTTGCCAAAAAATCATTAGTTCTAAAGCGCTATTTTTTAGCGCTTTATTTCTGCCGCAACTTAAAAGCACTTTTAAAAAATTGGTTTTAGTTCATTTATCAATTTTATTTGAAAATATAACTTGACGGATTTTTTAAGAAAGACGACCGCGCCGTTGCCACAAATTTAAATAGATAATAATATATTAAAGAAAAAAGCGGCAGCCGGCGCAAATTGTCAACGTTGATTTTTCTCATGCCTTAACGCTGTCATATCCCGATAATTTGCGCAATTTCATAGCGAATTGATATTGTTATTTACCGGCCCGGCTTTGGGCGGGCCAGGTCGCTTACTTCCAACATATTTTCCCAGTACCTCTTAGGCATATGGGTCATCCTGCAGCGTGGGTTCTTTCGGCTTTCGATTGCGATTGTATTGTAAAACCGTTTCCACAATGCATGGTACCGCGCCTCATCTTCCGAAATTTCGGGAAATTCCATACGGTCGACCCGGATAATCTCGGCCTTGCCGTTTTGGTAAACGAGCGCCGCTTTATTGGTTTTGTCGAAAATCATGAATTGCTCTTTGTTATAACGCAGTACGAAATGCCTGGCTATAAACGGCAGAATAAAATTTTTTGGAGAAATTACTGCAACCAGCGCTCCGCCGACGTCGGCAAAACGGACAAACCCCTTCAAAAGGTGCGCTTCGCCCAAAAGGCGTTTTTCCGCACCCAAAAGCGGTGCCACGACAGCGTCTCCCAGCTTGAAGCACAGCTTGCCGCCCTCACGGTAGGCCCGCAAAAGAAATTCCAAAAGCCTTAGTTCCTTCTTGCCAAGACAGCTGCAAAATACCGTCGTGGCCAGTTCCAGCGCGCGGTCGGAAATTTTTAGAGGAATAGAGGAGCGTACCCGCTCGGCCTTCACGGCGTCTGTCGCGACAGCGCGCATTTTCATCAGCGCCGGCTGCGCATCCTCTTCACGCAGAATGTCGAACGGAAGCTCGCCGGAATAAACGCTCTCAAACACGCAGCACAAAAAGCCGTCAAAACTGCCGTCGTAAGTATAAATAATATCAGCGGGAATCCCTAAAGGCTTGACGTCAGGCATAATACCGTCTCCTCCACAGCCTCGGTTATGGATTTTACGTCCCGGGCTGTCGGCAGCAGCCTTTGCCCGGACGGCTCCCCAAATAGTGAAAGCTGCTCCATCCCGAACGAAAAAACTTTTGGGTCAATCAATGCCCGAACGGTCGCCTCTTTGTTTAGGCGCGTGCCCGAGGGCCAGTCGGAGGCCCTGATAAAATACCGCGCCCGTTTCAAAACCACACCGATACGCTTTAGCTCCGCAAGCCCAAGACGCCCGTTCCTGCGCGCGACCAGAATACGCCGAGCGCTTGTCGGCCCGATACCGGGAACACGCAGCAGAACGCCAAGCCCCGCGGAGTTTACGTCTACGGGGAACTCCCGCATATTATTGACTGCCCAGTTGCATTTCGGGTCTAGATAGGGATTGAAATTCGGCATATCGGGGTTCAGGATTTCCTCTGCCTTAAAACCATACTGGCGCATAAGCCAGTCCGCCTGATAGAGGCGGTGCTCACGCAAAAGCGGCGGTTTTATGTCCAACGAGGGCAGAAGGGAATCTTCAACCGCGGGAACATACGCCGAGTAAAAGACGCGCTTCAGATCATATTTGCCGTACATCGCGGCGGCAAGAGTTATTATCTGATAATCCGTCTCCGGGCTTGCGCCTATAATCATCTGCGTCGCCTGTCCTGCCGGCGCAAACTGCCGCGCCTTTTTGTAGACGACAAGTTCCTTACGGTTTTCCCTGGCCTCCGTGCAAATCTGCTTCATCGGTGAAAAAATGGCCTCACGTTTTTTATTCGGGGCAAGGCGCCGAAGGCTTTGCTCGCTCGGCAGTTCGACGTTTATGCTGATTCGGTCGGCTAAAAAGCCGATACGGCGCACAAGCTCGGGCGACGCACCGGGAATTGCTTTCGCGTGGATATAGCCCCAAAAATTGTGACGGTAGCGCAGCAGCTGCAACACCTGAATCATCTGTTCCATCGTGTAATCGGGGCTGCGGATAATGCCGCTGGACAAAAAAAGCCCTTCTATATAATTGCGCCTGTAAAATTCTACAGAAGGCCTTTTTTTGTC
>DAITPX010000019.1:0-12909 GCA_036833365.1 Clostridia bacterium
CCGACGCCCTTACGTGGGGCGAGCCACCGTATATCAACCTTTTCATTTAGCTTTTTTCTCCTTGAGTTTTTGCTTCGCCATGCGTATGCTTTGAACGAGCCAGCGCTTGGCGGGGCATATGAAAGAACACGCGCCGCATTCGATGCAGTCCACCGCGCCGTATTTGACAGCGTTGTCGAGGTCGCCCGAAAGCATGTGAAAATCGATGTACATAGGCATAAGCTTCATCGGGCAGACCTTCGCGCACCTGCCGCAATGGATACAGTTGGATTCCTCCATCGTGTTTATTTCTTCGAGGGTCAGGGCAAGCAGCCCGCCCTCGGTTTTTGTGGAAAAATGCTCCGTCTCGGAAAGCGGGAAACCCATCATGGGGCCGCCGCTGATAAATTTGACTGCTTTGTCGGTGTAGCCGCCGCAAAACTCGAATATTTTTTCATGCGGGGTGCCCACACGCACCCAAAGGTTTTTGGGATTTGCCACGCCGCCGCCCGAAACGGTGACGACGCGCTTGTACAGCGGGGCGTTGTTTCTGACAGCATCGTAAACGGCGTAGGCGGTGCCGACGTTGTTGACGGCCACGCCCGCATCCATGGGAAGCCCGCCCTTGGGCACAACCCACCCCGTGCAGGCGCGTATAAGCATTTTTTCGGCGCCTTGGGGGTATTTTTTCTTAAGCAAAACTGCGTCGAAGCCCTCCGCAAGCAGCTTTTCGTAGGCGGGCATTTTGTTGTCCTCTATGCCTATCATGATTTTTTTGACCCCAACCGCCTCGGCGAGAAGCTTTATACCGTCGGCCGCCTCTTTGGCGTGTTCCATAATAAGGCGGTAGTCGCTGTTGAGGTAAGGCTCGCATTCGGATGCGTTTATGAGAAGAATATCGGCGGGCTTTGACGGTGAGCATTTTATGTCGGTGGGAAAACCCGCGCCGCCCATGCCCACTATGCCCGCCTCGCGTATGCGCGCGCGGATAGTTTCGCCGCTAATTTGCCCCATCGCAGGCAAAAAGGTTTTTTCATCGCCTTGGGCTTTTATATGAACATACGAAACGGTGCTGCCTTGGGCATTTTTGCCCGGAAGTATGTCTTCAACGACCCCGGAAACAGACGAAAAAATATTCGCCGAAACCTTCCCCGACGCCTGACCTATGAGCTGTCCCTCGGCCACCCTGTCGCCCTTTTGAACCGCGGGCGACGCGGAGGCCCCTATGTGCTGGGAAAGCGATATAAAATAATCCGACACAAGCGGCATTTCTTCGATGGGTTTGTCCTCGGTCAGATGCTTCATTTCTTTTGGGTGCACTCCCTGTGAAAAGGTTTTTCTCAAGTTATGGTTCTCCCCCTTTTTGTTTGATTCCAAGAGCAAAATTCACGGCTTTGCAAAAGGCGTTTTCTCCTCATTTGTTGACCGGCTGCAAGTATTAGCCCTGTAAAATACCGCATGTTCGTGAATCCGACATCAGCAAATTGTAGAATATTCCGCGGCTTACCCGCGAAACGCGCCGAAAGCGCGGGTGCGGGGCGGCCGGGCCGTCAATTCCGCTTAACAATTTCAAGAGCGGGCATCGCGCAACGAGCGCAAAGAGGCAATGTGCCCTGCGGGTATATAATACCTAGTTATTTTAGATTAGCACATCGGGCGCGAATTGTAAATACGCAAAAACGATTTTTTGCGTCTATTCCGTCCGATTTTTTTTGGAAAAAACCGTGACGAATTCGGAGATACCAAGAACCAAAAGCAAAACCCCGAAGGCGATTTTGAGCGTTTTGCTTTCCACCACGTTGCTCAAAAAAGCGCCGAGAACGGCGAAAATAACGGCGGGTATTATCATAAACCCCGTACGCGAGCTGTTCAAAAGCCCGTTGCGCTTGTGGACGGCCAAAGTCGCCGCAGCCATAGGTATAAAGCTGATGAGATTGGCGGCCTGTATGCTTTGCTGAGGCAAAGACAAAAAGCCCAAAAGAGGTATGAGCAGCGTGCCGCCGCCCATGCCCATGCCCCCCAAAATGCCCGAGATTATGCCGAAAATCACTATCAATACGTATTGCATGTTTTCTCCGTTTTAAGTTGAGTTTGGTTTAGTCAAATTTTTTTGCCGCGTCGACCATTTCAGCCCATAAACATCCTTATGCCCGCGATAACAAGCAAAAGCGAAAAGACGGCCTTGACGGATTTTGCGTCCAGCTTGAAGAGCAACGAAGCGCCCAAAAAGCCGCCGACGACTACGCCGACGGTCGCGAAAAATGTGGCGAGATAGTCCACCCTGCCGTTAATGATATAAACCAGCGCCGACACCAAAGTTATGGGCAAAATCACCAAAATAGCCGTGGCGTGAGCCTCTTTTTGGGGCATTTTGAGTATCGCCAAAAGGGCGCAGACGACTAAAATTCCGCCGCCGCCCCCCAAAAAGCCGTTGATGAACCCTATCCCCGCGCCCGCCAAAACCAGCGCGAGATTTTCGCCTTGCCTTACCATAAAAACTATTGTTGACAAGTTTAGGCGGTTTTACAACATTTTGAAGTTAAATTGGACTTAAAAAAGAATTAATAAAAAAGTAAAATAAAAATAAGCTTTACCGCGCCTTAAGGTTTTATTTAAGCAAAAAAATATCGATTAAAATTTTATTTAAACAATTCTTAAAAATTAAAGAAAATTAAAGCGGCAGGCGCGAAAGAAAACGGCTGATTTCTTGGGCGACGGCGTCGGAGGTTTTGCCGTTTGTGGAAAATTTTTTGTCCGCGGCGGCAAAATACAAAGGCTCGCGCCTGACGTAAAGCTCTCTCAGCTTTTTTTCAGGGTCGCCTGCCAAAAGCGGGCGCGCACCCGAAAGCCTTTTGACAAGTTCGGCGGGGGAAGCGTAAAGATAAATAACGCAGCAATTTTTTAACAGCTCAAGATTTTCGGCGCGCTCGACTATGCCGCCGCCTGTGGAAATGACGGCGTTTTCCGCCTCGACGGCGCGGGCAAGCGCCTTGGTTTCCAAATCGCGGAAAATTTCTTCGCCGTAAAGCGAAAAAATTTCTTCCACCGACCTGGCGGCCTCGAATTCGACGAGCCGGTCGGTGTCAACTGACATGCGGCCGATTTTTGCCGCCAGTTTTTTGCCCACGGCGGTTTTGTAAGACGCGGGCATGCCTATCAAAGCTATGTTTTTCATGGTTTTTGGCAGAGGAAATCCACCGCGTGAAAATAGCTTTTTTCCTTTTCGCCGAAAAAGCACGCACGCGCGACGCCGTCCAAAACGCGCGTTTTGCGCCAGTCCTCCCTCTTTGAAATATCTGACAAATGCACCTCGACGACGGGTTGGGGCAAAATTTCCACGCAGTCGCGCAGGGCGTAGCTGTAATGCGAATAGGCGCCGGCGTTCAGTATTATTCCGTCGGCGCGGGAATTTTGGAGCTCTGTGATGAGCTCGCCCTCGCAGTTGGAAAAAAAGAACTCCGTTTCCGCGCCCTTTGCCCGCGCATAACCGCGAACGGCATTATTGAGCTCGTCCAAAGTGAGCGGGCCGTAATGGTTGGGGTCGCGGCGCCCCAGCATATTGAGGTTCGGGCCGTTAACGACAAGTATTTTCATATTGGTTTTTCTCCTTGTCGGGGATTTATTTTTATTTATCGGCAATACGCGCTAGGATTTTGCCGCACAATTTGGTAAGTGTTTTTGTGTTCGAAAGTTATGCGGAAAATTTTATATCGCGAAAAGCACTTAGACATTTGTAATTTCGATAAATTCCTTAAGCAGCGCGTTATGGCTTTCAATGGTTTTTCCCGTGCAAAGGCGAAAGCCCTCGGCGCCCTGGAAAAACAACATAGGAAGCCCGTTTATAACTGTTTTGCCTTTTTTTTCGGCAAAACACAGCAGTTCTGAGGGATTTTTATAATTTGCGTCGAAAAAAAACTCCGCCGTATCGAGCCTTACCGAATTAAGGTAATTCAAGTCGGCACCCTCGCTTGTGAAATTCATAACGCCGTAAGGGCGCGCAATTTCCGTTGCCAAGCCGTATTTTTTGCGTAGTTTTTCAGCTTTCCGCCCGGTGCGGTTAAGACAAATTAACGTTGCTCCCGCTTCTACAAGTGCCGCTATCGCAGCCTCCGCAGCTCCGCCCGCGCCCGCGACGACAAGCTCTTTCCCGTGTGGGTTTATGCCGAAAAGTTCCAAACTTTTCACTACCGCCTCGCCGTCCAACGAATAGACCTTAGGCGATGGAAAATTTACGATTAAGTTGACGGGCAAATCCGCCCCGAAAAACGCCGCGGCGCGGGTTTTGAAAGGCGAAGTAATGTTTACCGCGTCATAAGAGGCTATAATTTCATTGAGCTCGATGTCGGACACATTCGCCGGCGTTTCGCAAAGTTCGTAAGCCAAGGCGGCGCCCATTTTTTCGGCGAAAAACCGCCATAGCTTCGGCGAAAGGCTTTGGGATATACCGCTGCCGATAAGCGCAAATTTTTTCATTTTTTTAACCCCAAAATCTGCAAAAAGTTTTCGGACGAAACGCCTATGGAGCCTACGTCGTCTATCGTCGCGCCCTTTTCGGACAAAAGCCCCGCGACCACGCCCGCCATTGCTATTCTGTGGTCGGAAAAGGTTTCGACGGCGCCGCCCCTTATTTTTCCGTCTCCGTAAACGGTTATCACGCCGCTCTCGGCTTCGGCTTTGCACCCGAGGCCCGAAAGCATTTTAAGCGTGGACAAAATTCTGTCGCTTTCCTTGTGCCTGAGTCCGCTCACCCCGCGAAAAACGCTTTTGCCTTTGGCCAGGCAAGCGGTAACGCAAGCTATAATCACCTCGTCAATCATGTCGGGGACGGTGTTTTCGTCGGCGTAAAGCGGACTTATTTCGCCGGGGCGCACGTTGAGGTCGCCCGTTTGGCTTTCGGCGTCGGTTATGTCGGCGGTTATATCCGCCCCCGCGTTTTTAAGAACCTTAAGAAAACCTGTCCGTTCCTTTGACAAATTTACGTTTTTAATTTTGAGCCCGCGCTTTAATCCAAGCGGCAGCAAAAACGCCGCGAGTGAAAAATCATTCGGGACAGTAATCGCTTCGGGGCCGGCCAGCTTGCTTTTTTTTACCGTGACGGAGTTGCCGCTAAAGCCTATGTCCGCATGCATTTGCCCGAGCATTTGCTCGGTATGCCTGCGCGTCGCGACGGGTTCAATGACGGTGGTCGCCCCTTCGGCATAAAGCCCCGCCAAAAGCACCGAGCTTTTGAGCTGCGCCGACGGATAAGGCGGAATGAATTTTATGCCTTTAAGGCACGCGCTTTCCAGAGAAAAAAGCCCTTTGCCGCCTGCCGTTATTTTTGCGCCCATTGCCGAAAGCGGCTCTATCATAGGCATGGGGCGTTTGGAAAGGGAAACGTCGCCAAAAAAAGTCGCGTTTACTCCTAAACCACAAACCAAACCCGCCAAAAGCCGCGCCGTAGTGCCGCTGTTTTTGCAGTACAAAACGGCGTTTACCGGGGGGCTTTTTATCGGAGTGACAAAAACCGTCGTACCGTCGACGGAAATTTCGGCGCCCAGCGTCCTCATACAATCCATTGTGGCTTTCGTGTCCGCGGAAATATTTGCGTTTAGTATTTTTAACGGGCCGCCGCAAACCGACGAAAGCATTACCGCCCTATGCGTAATCGATTTGTCGCCGAAAGGCAGGGACGCGTTCAGTTCGTATTCGTTTGGGCTAACAAAAAACGGTTTCATAACGGCAAAAGCTCCAAAAGCTCTTTTTCGGTCAGGTAAATTTCCTGCGTTTCGTACCCGGCTTTAGATAGAACAAAACAAATTTTGTCCGCAGTGTTTTTTTTGTCCTGCCTCAAAAGCGGCAAAAGCTTTCGAATGTCGGGAAAGCCTTGTATTTTCATAACGCCCGAAATGCGCCCGAGGCGTTTTTTTATAAATTTTTCGTCAAAGTTAAAAAGCTTTCGGGCCAAAAGCGTTTCATAATAGAGCCCGTTCCACACCGCCTCGCCGTGGCTCAGCGGAAGCACCATCTCGAACGCATGCCCGAAGGTATGCCCCATGTTGAGCGTGCGGCGCGCCCTGCCGTCGACGGGTGAACCTGTCGTCAGTCCGTACTTATAACGCGCGCAAAGCTCTATCAGTTCGGGAGTGTATAACAAACCCTTTTCGAGCGTTCCGCCCGCGGTTTTGTCGATTTGCTCCGACAAAAAGCGGTATTTGGTTATCTCGCCCCACGCCGAGCGCACTTGGTTATCGTCCAACGTTTTGAGAAAGTTTATATCGATGATTGTGTCGCCGGAATAGTATGCGCCCACGGCGTTTTTGACGCCGCAGAGGTCTATCGCGGTTTTGCCGCCTATCGCGCTGTCCGTCATTGCGAGCAGCGTCGTAGGATAATTAATAAAATTTATTCCTCTTTTATAGACAGCCGCCGCAAGCCCGCCGACATCGCCAACGCTGCCGCCGCCTATGGCCGCGAGCGTGCCGTTTTTGGATATATTTTTTTCGAGCAAAAAGGAGCAGATTCTTTCCAGCCAGAAAAACGACTTGCATTCCTCGCCGCGCGGCAAAATCAAGACGTTTTCGCCGCGTATGCCGTAAAGCCCGCTTAATTTTTCGTCCGTAACCGCCGCGGTGTCCGCCCGCGACAAAACACTTTTGTCGAAAAGGAAGAATTTCAACATAAGCCAAGCTCCTTCGCCCGTTTTTTGTCCGCCAAAATAGCGTCCAGAATCACCGTCGCCAGCATGTTTTCGGCGATTACGGCGACGTTGGGCACGACGCATATGTCGCTGCGCTCAAAAAAAGCGTCTGCGGGCTTTTTAGTCACAATGTCGAACGACGGCGTGGGTTTTGCCGTAGACGGCAACGGTTTCACCGTCAAAGTGAACCATATGTCTTTGCCGCTGCTCATGCCGCCTATAATACCGCCCGAGTTGTTGGTGAGGTATGCGATTTCGCCGCCCTCGAGCGTAAGCCTTTCGTTGGCCTCGCTCCCCGTCAAATCGGCGAACTTTTGCCCGAGCCCGAATTCTATCCCCTTTACGGAGGGTATAGCCATAAGGTACGCCGCGATTTTTGAGTCCAGCTTGTCACGGTAGTCGCGAAAATCGCCTATGCCCGCGGGCAAATTAGCCGCTCCCGCTCTAACAAGCCCGCCCAACGTTTCGCCGCTTTTTGCCGCCCAAAGGATTTTTTCTGCCATTTTTTGCCCCGCTTCGTGGTCGAAGGTTCGGACGGGGCTTTTTTCGGCCTCGCCGTTCATTGAGGCAAAATCGAAGGGCTTGTCCGTCCGCACACCGCCGATATTCAGCGAATAGGCGTAGGTGCTTATCCCCAGTCCCGCTAAAATTTGCCTGCAAACACAACCTGCGGCGGTATGAGCCAAGGTGCTTCGCCCTCCCGCGATTTCGGCGATTTTGCGCGCGTCGGCTAAATTATATTTTTTGCAGCCGATTAAGTCGGCGTGGCTGGGCCTGACCGCCGTTATGGGCGGTTTTTCGGCGAGCTTGTTGTCGGCGTTTTCGACCTTGAAACCGAATTCGCCGCCGTCGGTTTTGCCGCCCGTGAGCCCGCTCAAAACGATGATTTTGTCCCTTTCGATTTTTTGCCGCTCGCTGCGCCCTATTCCTTCGCGCCTTTTTTTGAGTTCGCGCTCTATTGCGCTTATGTCGACAGTGTGCCCCGCGGGCAATCCCTTGACGAAAGCGCCGACGGATTCGCCGTGCGAGCCGCCGAAAGTTTTGATTTTTATCATTTCTTTATTTGCCGCTTTATTATTTTTTCGCGCGCCCGCGGCTTACGCGCAAACGATTTGTTTACGCTAGAATTAGCATTGTTTCCCTTTAATCTTCCTGATTATGCTTCTGCCGAACTTGTTTCTTATTGAGAATCAGGAAGAATTTTACTAACATAATGAGCGTAATCAATAAAAAATATCCCCACGATGCCCACCGCATAATTGCCGTCAATTTATCGATATCCAAATACGATTCAAAGCACAAAAAACAAACCAATGCGATTAAGTTGAGGATAAAACCGGTAATCGAAACTATAAAATAAATTTTCAAAAGTTTTACCACTTCGGTTCGTTTGCGTATATAATCCTCGTTATCAACGGATTTTGCTTTTATGATTCTCAGAACGTTTAGGTACCGATAGCCGTCTTTAGCGGATAAAACCGCTAACGCGACGCTTAGCAGCGCCGCCGTAACTACTGTACACGCTATCAAATTAACTAAAAACCTCCGTTGATAAGCAAATATTTTCGGAAGCAGTTCGCTGAAGGAAAATTTAGCTTACGCTCAAATATCCTCCGCTCACAGCAAGCGCGACGCTGGCCGTTACGTAGAAAGTGATAAGAAGCGCCGCCTCCACGGCTTTCAAAAACGTTATATCGTTACCCGTCGAGCACATAACTATCGTGCCGCATTGGTCGGTGCGCAAAACCTCCGAGCCGACGGCCTCCAACCTGTTTAGGGTCGCGGGTCGGGGGTGCCCGTAATTGTTTTTGCCCACGCTTATTATGCTGTATTCGGGGCGGACCATATCCAAAAATTCTTCCGAGGTCGATTCCTGCCCGCCGTGGTGCGCCACCTTGAGGACGTCCACGTCGCCGTCGAAGCCGTCGCCGAAAAGATTTTCCGAAACGTTCTGAATAAAGTTCTTTTCCGCCTTGTCATCGGCGTCGCCCGTAAACAGTACGGTTATCTCGCCGTAGCGAAGCAACATGATAGGCGAAATATTATTTTTTTCGGCGGCGGAATTAAGTCTGGCGTACATATCTGCCGAGGGATTGTAAAGCCTGAGCGTCCAGCCGTCGCCCGATATTTCCATGCCTTCCAAATTATAATAAATTTTATCCAAAACGCCGGATTGCCGCTCCAAATAGACTGCCTTGACGAAATTTTCGTATACACCCGCTTACGGAAGCGTAGCCGTCGGAGGGCTTGAGCGGGTCATTTTCGTAGGACGACGCAACCTTGGGGCGGTAGACGTTTTTCACGTCGATTTTATCCGACGCGATGACGTCGTCGAGGCTGCCGCAATGGTCGCTGTCGCAATGGGTTAGCATGCAGTAGTCGACCGTGACCTTTTCGCCGCCGTAAAGCTCGGTAAGGTATCCGACAATGCCGTTTGAAATAGTTTTGCTGTTTTTTCCGCCGTCGATAAGCATCGTTTTGCCGTCGGGAAACTGTATGAACACGCAGTCGCCCTGCCCCACGTCTATGTAATGGATTTTAAGCGCGTCCTCGGCTCCGCCCACGGCTTGGGGCGTAGGCTTTTTGACTACGTAGTCGTAATCTTCGTAAGCGTAAAACTTGAAAACGTCACCGCCCCCGAAAGAAAAATCGAAGGGCGAAATGTCGTAATAATAAAGCCCGCCGCAAACGAGAGCCGCCGTCAAAACCAGCGCGAGCAGGACGTTGAAAATCTTTGAGTTCTTTTTGTTAAATTTTTTCGCGGCCGCTCCCGCTGCCGCAAGCCCCGCGGCGAACGCGGTCAAATCCCTGGTTTGCTGTTTTTTGTTTTTGATTTTCTTAACGGGCGTTTTTTTGCCGTCGTTAGCCATCCGTTGACCTCCGATTTATTTTTTTGGTTTGGCGCAAAGGCTGTAAAAAATTTCGTCTTTGGCGTCCATCGTTGCTTTGTAGCCGATTTCTACCATTTCTTCCCGCCCAAGACTGTTTGTCGACTTGAATTTTGTCAAATCGGGCTTAATCATTATGTCGGAATTCATCTGCCCCTTGTATGCCGTGGTTTTGGTGACAATGCGCCACGTCGCCGCGGCGACTCCTAAAAACTTGAGCTTCGAGGTTCCCAGCCCCTCTCCGCGCGTGCTGTTTATGTCCACGGAAATAACAAAATCGGCGCCCATACGGCGTAACACGTCGGCGGGAATCGTGTTTAAAAGCCCTCCGTCCACAAGCACCTTGTCCTCATGATAAACGGGCTTGAAAATAATCGGCACCGCGCAGCTCGCCGAAACGGCCTTTGCAACCGGGCCCTCTCTGAAAATATATTCCTCGCCGCTCAAAATGTCTACCGCGACCGCGCCGAAGGGGGTTTTCAGTTTGTCGAACGTGATGCCCTGTAAAAGGCGATCCACTACCTTTTCGATGTTGGACGAGGGCGAGGCGGACAGAAGAAAATTTTTGCTGCGAATGTCTGTGTCGGCAAATGTTTTGCTAAACTCCGTCATTTCGTCCGCGCTTATTCCCGCGGCGTAAGCGGCGCCGACAAAGCTGCCCGCCGAAGTGCCCGCGATACAGTCGAAAGCCAGCCCCATTTCCTCAAAAGCCTTGATTGCGCCCACGTGCGCGAAGCCCCGCGCGCCGCCGCCCGAGAGTGCCAATCCCACTTTGTAAGGGGTTTTGATTTTCGGCGCGGTGTTTTCGTCTTTGGGTTTTCTTTTGAAAATTGCCATTTTTCACCTTCCTTAACCAAGATTATATAACATTATCGCCCCGAACGCAAACTTTTTTCCGTTTACATTTTCGCCTTTTCCTGATACTATTATTTGGGTGAAAAAATGGATATTCAAAAGCTTTTGGCGCCTTTCAGGCGTGCGGTAACCGATTTTAGCATGATAGCGGACGGCGACAGAATAGCCGCGGGCGTGTCGGGCGGAAAGGACAGCCTGACCTTGCTGGCACTGCTCAAAGCCTACCAAAGGTTTTCGCCCGAAAAATTCTCTCTCGCGGCGGTAACCGTCGACATGGGCTTCGAGGGGGCGGATTTCGGCCCGATTGAAAACTATTGCCGCGAAAACGGCATAGATTTTTATTTGGTAAAAACCAACATAGCCAAGGTTATTTTCGACAAGACGCCCAACAACCCGTGCAGCCTTTGCTCCAAAATGCGGCGCGGCGCGCTCAACACAAAGCTGAACGAGCTGGGGTTTAACAAGCTCGCTTTGGGGCACCACATGGACGACATAATCGAAACCTTTTTTCTTTCGCTGTTTTTCGAGGGTCGGCTTTCGACCTTCGCGCCTCTGAGCTACCTTTCGCGTTCGGGCGTAACGCTTATACGCCCGTTGATTTATATAGGCGAGCGCGACACCGCGGCCTTCGCCAAAACGCTGCCCGTCGTCAAAAACCCCTGCCCCGCCGACAAGCATACGCAAAGGCAGTATATGAAAGAGCTTATCCGCTCGGTGCAGGAAAATATCCCTTATGCAAAAGAACGCATTTTCGGCGCGGTCACCCACCCCGAACGCTACAACCTTTGGGACAACGCCTACCAAAAATACCTGGACGAAGCTAAACGGCATTCCGCGGGAGGCAAGGGAAAAATGAAATAGCCTAAAAAAAGTCTTTTTGACACCTTTCGACAATATATTATTATTGCATTTATGACAAACGGAGGAACAGCGTGAAGCAATATATCGTCGAACGGGTCAGGGACATTGCCGATTTTATCATCGACAAGCGTTGTACCGTAAGGGCGGCCGCCAAGCAATTCGGCGTGTCCAAATCGACCGTGCACAAGGACATGGCAGAAAGGCTCGCATATGTGGACAAATTGCGGGAAAAGCTTGTGAGGCAGATTTTGGGCGTCAACCTAGCCGAACGGCATATAAGGGGCGGAGACGCCACGCGAAAGAAATATATTAAATAAACCGCCGATTTTAGAATCTCACATACTTTGGAAGAATAGACAACAGCAAATTTAATTATTTTTAAAGCAAAACGAAAGGCCCAAATTTTATAATCTTTTATTGCACGGCGGGAAAACGAAAATTTAAAGGCCCGCCGGCGCAAACGGTTTAAATTTGATGGAAATTTAAATCAAAACAAATAATTTATATTTAAAAAAGCGGGACGCTCCGCTTTTATTTAATTAAAGAAAAGCAAAAAACCGCCTTAATATCCGGTCGAATTCCAATACGCTTGACAAAGCAAATCAAGTCGTTTAGAATTTTAGTTAAATTCGGAAGGGTGGAGGCGTTTTTATGGCACAAGCGACAATGGAAAAAATAGTCAACCTTTGCAAAAGCAGGGGTTTGATTTTTCAGGGCAGCGACATTTACGGCGGCATGGGCAACACGTGGGATTACGGCCCCGTAGGCGTCGAAATAAAAAACAACGTCAAAAGGCTTTGGTGGAAAAGGTTTGTCCAGGAAAGCGAAAACAGTTACGGCGTGGACGCCGCCATACTGATGAATTCGCTCGTATGGGAAGCCAGCGGGCACCTGGCCTCTTTTTCCGACCCTAAGGTAGACTGCAAAAAATGCCGTTCGCGTTTCCGCGCCGACAACTTGATAGAGGAACACTCGAAGGGGCAAATCGACACCGATTTGCTGACCAACGAACAAATGGAAAGCTATATAGCCGAACACAAGGTCGTCTGCCCGCGCTGCGGAAATTTCGACTGGACGCCGATACGCCAGTTTAATATGATGTTTGAAACCAGCCGCGGCGTGACGGAGGAAAACCAAAACAGGATTTTTCTGCGCCCCGAAACGGCTCAGGGCGAATTCGTCAATTTTCTCAACGTCCAGCGCACCACCCGCGCCAAAGTGCCCTTCGGCATAGCGCAGATAGGCAAAGCGTTCCGCAACGAAATCACCCCTGGAAACTTTATTTTCCGCACGATAGAATTCGAGCAGATGGAGCACCAATGGTTTTGCAAGGAAGGAAACGACACCGAATATTACGAGCAATACAAGCAAAAGGCCTACAATTTTTTGACGGCTTTGGGCATAAACGCCGAGCACCTGCGCTTTCACGACCACGAAAAACTCGCGCATTACGCCAAAGCGGCGTGCGACATACAATACCTCTACCCCATGGGCTGGTCGGAGCTGAACGGCATACACAACCGCACCGACTTTGACCTTTCCCGCCACGAAAAATATTCGGGCAAGAGCATGACATACCTAGACCCGCTGACAAACGAAAGGTTTACGCCATTTGTGGTGGAATACTCAATCGGAGCCGACCGCCTG
>DAITPX010000020.1:0-7037 GCA_036833365.1 Clostridia bacterium
CGCGTCGTCCCTTGTCAAACCGAGGGCCAAAAGTCGGCGCAGGGCCTTTTCGGTCGTCAGCGGGTCGGCGGGGGTGGGGCGCGCCATAGAGTGGAACCTGCCCCAGCCGCCGTCCGGGCGCTGAAGGGCTGCTATTTTGTCCGCGTGCTTAGAAGAAACCGTCATTTTGTGGCTCCGTTTTATTGAATTTGTAAATTTATTTTTGTATTTTAATATTATAACCGATAGATTTGTAAAAGTAAACGGCGTTTTGGTTTTTAGGCGGCGAAAATACCCATATAAATTTATTAAACGTCAGCTTAATTTAAAATTCAATAAATATAAAAATTATCCTGAATAAAAAATCAAGCTATAGCATAAACATTGTCCTAGAAATAAGTGTCTCCTTAATGAAGTATTATTATTTAAATAAAAAAGTTGAACAGGCGCGGCGGTTTTTTTACTTTGGGATTAGCGTAAGGATATTTGTTTGCGCCATTAAGTTTTTCAAATTTTTAAACGGCAAATGGGGCAGATATGTAGAAGCTTAATTGCACAGAGATTTTTTCGCCCGTTTTTAAGGTGGCTCAAAGCCGCTGATATAAATTTTGAGTTATGAAAAAATCAAAGATTTAACACGCCAAAGCGGATAATAAATAATCGTCATATGGATTATAGCTTTTTTGGCAAACGGCATAGCATTAAATTTTTATGCATAACAAAACTTGAGTGATTTACGGCGAAACGGCGGGAAAAATTTAGTGTTCGGGAATGTTTTTTGACAGGAAAAAGTTGTTTTTGACGAATTTGAGAAGGCCCTCATTTTGCATTTTGCTTAGCTCGCGCGACAGGGCGCTGCGTTCCACGCACAAGTAGTCGGCAAGTTGCTGGCGGTTGAAGGGGACGGTGACGGCGCGGCTTTTCGCCTCGATTGCCTGCGCGGACAAAAAGGAGAGGATTTTTTCGCGGGTGGTGCGCTTTGAAATATATTCGAGCTTGCGCGTGAGCTTGATATTGTTGTCGGCTAAAACCGTGACCATATTGGCTATCAGGCGGCTGTGGAACACGCAGGCGGCGGAGCAAACGGTAACTATTTTGCGGTAGTCGATGAGCAAAATCTCGCTTTTTTCGGCGGCGATTACGCTTACGGGCAGGCGTTCGGTTTGGGCGCAGGAAAACGCCTCGGCAAACAGCCCGCCCGGCGAAACGTGCGACAAAATGGCGCGGTTGCCCCAAAAATCCTCCTGAATTACGTAGGCGCCGCCGCTCAGGACAATGCCCACCGACTCCGCCTTGTTGTCGGCGCGGAAAATGAATTCGTCTTTCTGATAGTTTCTGTTAACCGCGCGCAGGCAGTCCAAAAGGGGCTTTATTTCGTTTTCTTCCACACCGTTAAAAAGCGGGCATTTTTTTAAATTTGACGTCATCATAAGTTTTTTAATTAATTCCTTATATAATTTTGTTCCCGTTGCAAATGCAACACTATATTTTAGTTTAGTTTAGTATAATATTGGCGGAAAGTCAATAAAAGCGAAAAGATTTAAAAAAGCAAAGAGGCAATTTTTGATTTAAATATTTGGTATTATGAAAAATTAATTCATCTTTTGTTGCAGATGCAACGTAATGTAGGGGCTGAACCTAATATAATGCAAGTAAAGAAAGATAAAGGAGAAAAATTATGAAAAGAAGGATTATAAAAATCGACGAGGAAAAGTGCAACGGGTGCGGATTGTGCGCCAAGGCGTGCCACGAGGGTGCAATCGGAATGTCGGGAGGAAAGGCCAAGCTTTTGAGGGAAGACTACTGCGACGGGCTGGGCGACTGCCTGCCAGTCTGCCCGACGGGGGCGATAACCTTTGAGGAAAGGGAGGCCGCCGCCTACGACGAGCAGGCGGTGAAAGCCGCCGCGGCGGGCGCGGTAGCATGCCCGAGCCTTGAGCGCGGCGAAAAAACGACGGCGCAGGCGATTTTTGGAAACACCGCCGGGTGCCCCGGCAGAAACGCTCACGCCATAAAGCGCGCGGCGGTTGAAAGCCCCGCCGCTGAAACCGCGGAGGAGCAGAGCGAACTAATGCAATGGCCTGTTCAAATCAAACTGGCGCCGCTTGAGGCGGCGTATTTCGACAACGCGCATTTGCTTGTCGCCGCCGACTGCGCGGCGTATGCTTACGCGGGGTTTCACAAAAAATTTATGCGGAACCGCGTTACGCTGATTGGGTGCCCTAAGCTCGACGCGGTTGACTATGCGGAAAAATTGGGCGAAATAATAAGGCTCAACAATATAAAATCGGTGACGGTGGCGCGCATGGAGGTGCCGTGCTGCGGAGGCATTGAGCAGGCGATCATAAGGGCGCTCAAAAACAGCGGCAAAATGATTCCGTGGCGCGTCGTGACGCTTTCGACGGACGGCAAGATTTTGGAGGAATAGGCGGAAGCGTCCAGGATAGGCGATAAACATTAAACTAAATCCGCAGGTAATCAGAAGCCAAGCTTTTTGGAAGGTGCAAGATAATTTGGAAGTTAAATTAAGATAACGCCGAAAACAGCTAAAAAAATGTACGAAGGGCAAGATAATTCCTGGAACGATTACAAATAAACCAAATTAGCTAAATGCGGCAAGCGGACATAATTATTTTGATTTTCGCGAGCTGGGCAATTTGTTTTAAAAGTAACGCTAATTTAAAATGGAATTCTGAATAACGTCGGTCAAGTTAAACTCCGTGGCGCATAAACCGTAGTTTGAGTTCAGGCTTGGTATTAAATTTATTAAGGCTCAAGGTTATGGATTTATTGCTGGCCCTTCAGATTAAAATAAAAAACTTGCGGAGAAAAAAACAAAAATCTAAGGGATTAAATTTTAGGCGAATTTAGCATAAAGCATAAAAAGATAGGAGGTAAAGAAGTTGGAAAAAATAATCAAAAATATCGGGCGGGGCGAGGTTCTGAAGCTGTCCGGGCAGGTGGGTTATCAGGAAGGGCAGATTGTGAGCAAGACGCTGGCGCAAACGAAAAACTTGAGCCTGACGCTGTTCGCCTTCGAAAAAGGCGAGGAAATAAGCGAACACGAATCGGGCGGGGACGCGTTAGTTTTTGTGCTCGACGGCAAAGGTAAAATTACCGTAGGCGTGGAAGAACACATTCTTTCCCAAGGCGAGGCTATCGTAATGCCCGCAAAGGTTCCCCACGCGGTGTATGCCGAGGAGAGGTTTAAAATGCTTTTGACGGTTGTTTTTCCCGAGCCAAGCGCGAAAATTTAAGCGGTATGATTTTGATTTTCATGAAATTAGGCGGAGCATTGATTACGCCGTAGCGCTGGCGCCGGCCTTGCTTAAATCGGCCGCTAATTAGAACCGTAAGTCAACGCGGCGTTTCAGCCATTTTTTATAAATTTTAGTAACGGAATACGGGCGCAAAATAATAGGAATTTTAAAAAATATTAATTAATTTTAAAGGAGGAGCGACAATGAAGGAAATGTTTTGTTTTCAGTGCGAGCAGACGGCAAGGGGCAAGGGCTGCGAGGTGGCGGGGGTGTGCGGCAAAAAGCCCGCCGTCGCGAGGGCGCAGGACGAATTGACATGCGAGATGATTTCGTTGGCGAAGGTTTCGTACGGAAACGCCGGACACGCGGATATGATTGCGGACGGGCTGTTCGTCACGATTACGAACGTCAATTTCGACGAAAAGAGCGTGGCGGGATACGCCGAAAAAATCAGGTCCGAGCGTGAAAGGCTGGGGGGTAAGCCTGTAATCCAGCCCGACGGGCTTTTTGGCGGCGACGGGGACACGGTTTCGCTGCGTTCCACGCTTTTGTTCGGGCTTAGGGGAATGGCCGCTTACGCCCACCACGCGAGGGTTTTGGGTGAGCGCGACAACGAGGTGGACAAATGGTTCATTAAGGGAATGGCGGCGCTGGCAGACAGCCGCGGCGCGGACGAGTGGCTGAACCTGCTTATGGAATTTGGAAAAATCAACCTCAAGTGCATGGAACTGCTCGACCGGGCCAATACGCGCGCGTACGGCGACCCCGTGCCCACGGAGGTGCCTCTCAAAATCGAAAAGGGGCCGTTTATCGTGGTTACGGGACATGATTTACACGACTTGAAAATGCTTTTGGAGCAAACGGAGGGGAGGGGCGTCAACGTTTATACTCACGGCGAAATGCTGCCCGCGCACGGCTACCCCGGGCTTAAAAAATACTCTCACCTGAAAGGCAATTTCGGCACGGCGTGGCAAAACCAGCAAAAGGAATTCGACGCCGTTCCCGCGCCGATTTTGTTTACGACCAACTGCCTGATGCCCGTAAGGCCGAGCTATGCCGACAGGGTTTATACTACGTCGGTTGTGGCGTATCCCGAAACCAAGCGCGTAGAGCGCGGCGAAGCGGGGCGGAAGGATTTTTCGGAAATTATCGGGCAGGCAATCAGGCTGGGCGGCTATACCGAAGAAAAAGAAATGACGGGAATCAACGGCGGCAAATCGGTCTTGACGGGCTTTGGGCGCGCGTCGGTTTTGGAAAACGCCCCCGCGATAATCGAAGCGGTGAAACAGGGCGCGATAAAACACTTTTTCCTTGTCGGCGGGTGCGACGGGGCAAAGCCCGGGCGCAATTACTATACCGAATTCGTCAAACAGGCGCCCGCGGACACCGTCGTGCTTACCTTGGCGTGCGGGAAATTCCGTTTCAACGACCTCGACATAGGCAAAATCGGCCCCTTCCCGAGAATTTTGGACATGGGGCAGTGCAACGACGCTTACGGAGCGATAGAGGTCGCTTTGGCGCTGGCGGGCGCTTTCGGGTGCGGCGTCAACGAGCTGCCGCTGACGCTGGTTTTGTCGTGGTACGAGCAAAAGGCCGTCTGCATTTTGCTGACGCTGCTTTCGTTGGGCATCAAAAATATTTACATAGGCCCCAGCCTGCCCGCGTTTTTCAGCCCCGCGGTTTTGGGGACGCTGGTCGAAAAATTTGATTTACATCCGATAACGACGCCCGAACAGGATTTGGCGAAAATTCTGGAGAATTAAAGCAAATTATTTAAGCTTTGCCTCAATTTAAATTGGGAAGCAAAGGTTGGTTTGACCGAAACTGCACTCTGATTTTTGGGGATAACGGGTTTGCCTTTTTTGAACCGTGATAGATTATTTAAAGCCAGTGGTAACGGTAAGATAACGCATTCCTTACCTCCGCCGTTTCTTAAAGAAAGAGCTGCAAAAATCACGCCGTTAGTCAAATCAGATTTTGCGCTGAATGAATTGGTTATAGAAAAAAAGCGGAAAGCAAATTGCTTTCCGCTTGAACGTTTAGAAAAAAAACAGTTTGAATATTGTTTGTAAAAAATTTAAAATTCGATAACAGGTCCCGGCGCGATGTCTTTTCCGAAAGCCAGGCCAGCCTTGAAAGCGCGGTCGTTTAATCTGCCGCGTAAATTCGTCATCCATTCCGGCTCGTTTTGCCATTTTTCAGCGGAGGCGCGCAAGCACCGCGCATACGCATACAAATCGGCGAAGCGCCGAAACAGGGGAAGCGTATGAAAGGTATCATCGTCCAATTTTTTAACCCTTTGATAACCGTTCAGGAAATCTCTAACAGCTTGCTCCTCAGCCTGAGGCAATTCGTTTCGGATACTGTCAACGGCCTGCTCTATGTCCATAGCAAACCAATGGTACATGCAGTCGTCAAAATCAATGGGAGTGACAGCGCCGTTTTTTTCGTCGAAAAAAACATTATCCGGCTCGAAATCATAGTGTATTAAGCCGTAGTAGCCGCGGTTTTTGGGCAAGGCGCTAAGTCTGCGGTTAATAAGGGCTGATTCTTCAAAAGCGGGGGCGGGAGCGTTGTATTTTTCGAAAACGCGTTGGCACCATCCGAGTATTTTGACGTAATCGGGGCGCATTCTTTTTCCGGGGCAATCATATTCGCTTGAAAGGCAATGGAGCGCTGCCAAGGCTTCGCCGTATTTTGTATACAAAGCCGGCGAATATGGGATAACCGATAACTGAGCCCCAGGGGCGCGCTCAAAGACGGCGGCGAGGTATTTTCCCCACGGGGTGCCGGCCAAAACGCAATTTTTACCGTTTTTGGCTGTCACCGCCGCCGCCACACTGTAGCCTCGGCCTTGCAAAAATTTCATAAAATCAAGCTCGGCAAGTAAGGAGGCATACGATTTTTCCTTGAGAGGGGCATAGCGCAGAAAAAACGTTTTGCCGTTGTTTTTGAAAGGATACACGGCGTTGGATGAAATGCGGTAGTTGTTCAGAATTTCGGTGTTGGTTTTGTCGTAGTCCCAGTTTTCGAGCAGCATGAGAGATAGATCGCGGTTGTCGAACAGGTATTTTAGTTTCATCATAATAAATTTTTCCTTTTTTAAAGCAATAAAAAACACAGGCTAATGAACCTGCGTTTCAGCGGCGCGAAAATTTTCAACGGTTTTCGCGCGAAGCAAGCATTTACCTTTACGGGCTTACGCCCTATATTTTATAATTCGTTCACCTTTTTATGTAGAATACGGCTCATGCCGATCACCTCCTTATTCCATGTTTAGATTGAGTCAAAATTCAGTTCATTTTAACCTATAGTATTAGAGTCAGGGATTATTATTTCCCAAATTCCTTTATTGCTAAATTCCGCCGCTTTCATGCGGTGTGTTTTTCTTAATTCAGTAGCAGCCCAACGAATATCGTATTGCCAAGTATAAAATAAATCTCCAGACCTTTCTAGGTCATTTTTATATTGTTTCCATATGTATTTACACACATCAACAATACTTGTTTTCCGCCCATTTCGCTGATAACATTATAAAGAATGTCAGGTAAATCGTTTCTCTTCATCGTTAATCCTGTCTAAATATATTTAAATATATTATATCTCGATAATATACAAAAAGCAATAGCTATCTTAGATTAAATAATTGCTTTTAATTAAATCTGAAAAACTTTCGTTAAACCATTTTTTTCGCTTGCTGGACTTTGTTCCTTAGTAAAAGAAGAATCGAAAGGGCCGCTGCCAGCAGGCTGGCGACGGGCATATGTGCTAATTACGACCCGGAATACGGCTGTCTGC
>DAITPX010000020.1:7047-12394 GCA_036833365.1 Clostridia bacterium
GGCTGGCGACGGGCATATTCAGCCACAGCCCGTCCAATCCGAGGAATTGCAGGGCGAACAGCGCCGCCACGGGGAAAACGAAGGCTATTGAAATCGAAACGGCGGTGGCGTAGCCCGCTTTGCCGATGGCGGAGAGGTAGCTTTGGGTGGCGACCGACACCCAACGCGTCAAAAACGCGTAGGCAAACAGCGACAGCGCGTGGGTCGAAAGCGCGAGCAAGGCGGCGTCGTTCGATTGAACGAAAATGCCCGCAATCGCGTTGGAGGCAAAAAGCATAGCCGCGGTGGCCCCAAGTGAAAGCAGCGCGCAGGCGCCGAAGCAGCGCATTTCGAGCGACTTTATCCGCCCGTAATTTTTTGCGCCGTAGTTGTAGCCCACGGCGGGCTGGAGCGAATCGCAAAGCCCGTACAATACGGGCATCAGCAAATCCTCGGCGTACATAAGCACGCCGTAGGCCGCGACGGCAATCGTCCCGCCCAACCGCAGCAAAAATACGTTTATAATAATCGAGGTAATTCGTCCCGCCACATTGTTGAGAAAGCTGGGCGCGCCGTTTGTCAGAATGGAACCCATTGTTTTGGCCTCGATTTTGGGCGTGCGAAACCGCAGCTGCGTTTTTTTGCGTAAAAACGGCATAAAAGCTATCACGGCGCAAACGGACATGCCGATGCAGTTTGCCAGCGCGGCGCCCCAGATGCCGAAATGGAATACAAACAGGAAAAGTACCTCCAGCGCTACGCTTATAAGCGACATCAGAAGGTTGACGAAAAGGCTGTACCGCACTTTCCCGCATATACGCAGGTAGTTGTCGACGGCGAATACGATTGTGTTGACGGGCGAGAAAAGCGCATAGACGCGCAGGTATTGCGCGGCCATTTGGACTAGCTCTTCCTCCGCGCCCATCAAGCGCACGAAATCCTCCGCCAGTAAGAACAGCGCGCCTCCGAGAAGCACTCCCAGGCCGATAATCAAAAGGCAGGCGCTGGAAAAAATATTGCTCGCCGCCTTTTCGTCTTTTTCGCCCAGCCTGATGGCGATGGGCACCGACGAGCCGACGCCTATCAAATCCGCGATGGAAAAGTTGAGTATGACGAGCGGCATTACGAGGTTGAGCGCAGCGAAAGCGTCCTGCCCCAAAAGCTGCCCGACGAAAGCCGCGTCGGCAAGGCGGTAAACGGACGAAACGAACATTCCGATTACGCCGGGAATCGTCACCGTGAAAAACAGTTTTGTCGGCGAAGTTTTTTCGAATAAGGTTTTGTGGTCCATAATTTTTATCTTTAAGTCCTTGATTTTAGTCGCGTTTTGAGCCTGCCGCCTTAGCGCGCAACGGCAGGCGGCGGCGCTTTTCGGCAGCTTGGCAAATTTTTGGTTTTTTAAGGGCCGGATAAAACACCGGGAAAAATCCCGACATCTTATCCGGCCCCTTATACTTAAAATTAAGCCCTCCGATGAACCTCTCAGGGCGGAACGGCGCCTGAGTTCGATAGGAATTATATAATTTTTTCCTGAGAAATGTCAAACAAGTATCGACGCTTTAATAAAAAAAATTTATCCGTGCCTTATTTTTGCGCGTGAAAAGGACTTTAAACGGCCAGGTTTTATTTGAAGCGCGGTTTTAAGCGGGTTCGATGGTTTTATCGGTTAGGCTTATTGATAAAGCTGATAAAGCGGCCGCAGATGAAATAACCGATTTTTTAGGGGAACGCGATATGAATAAGAGAAGCGGGTTTGATTAGTTTTAGGCGCCGGCCTTTTTCGCCGCCGACGATTTACATTAGAAATTATTTGGGTTCTGATTAAAGTGGCGTTCGGTAAGGGGAAAACGCTTGCCGCGGGGAAGGGATTATGTTAATATAAACATGGCTGAAACCGCAAGAATTTTTTCTTCGGCAAAGCAAAGAAAAAACAACAACCGTTACTGATTTCGATAGAGTTTTTCTGAGAAGAAAGTCGCGTTGCATAAAGCAAAAAGGTGTTAGACCTAGTCGTTTAGTATGCCGCGTTCTTTTCGGGGACGCGGTTTTTTAATTTTTTTAAAGGAGAAGATTTATGGACAGGGTTGCGCTTATCGGCATAATCGTGCAGGACCTCGAGAGCACGGAAAAAATCAACAAAATTCTTCACGAATACAGTGCTTATATAATAGGGAGGATGGGAATTCCGTACCGCAAAAACAATATCTCGATAATAAGCGTGGTCGTAGACGCGCCGCAGGACATTATTAACGCGATGTCGGGCAGGCTGGGCAAAATTACGGCGGTCAACACCAAGACCGTTTACGCCAAAACACCGGAGGGCAAGGATGAATGACGCTTTTTCGCTTGCCGACAAGCTGGAAAGGGAAGGCGTTTTGTCAAAATGGGAGTTTGCCGAATTGATTGGTTTTTACGGCGACGGTTCCGCGCGGGAATATTGCTTTGAAAAAGCGCGGAGGTTTAAAAGGCTCTATTACGGCGACGGGATTTTTATGCGCGGGCTGATTGAAATTTCGAGCTGCTGCAAAAACGACTGCTTTTACTGCGGCATAAGAAAAAGCAACAAAAACGCAGAAAGGTACCGTCTCTCTGAAAGCGAGATAATCGCCCGCTGCGAATACGGCTACGGGTTGGGCTTTAGGACTTTCGTTTTGCAGGGGGGAGAAGACCCGTATTACGACGACGCGCGCTTGGAAACCGTCATAAAAACCGTTAAGAAACGGCACCCCGACTGCGCGGTGACGCTTTCCCTCGGCGAACGGAGCAGGGAAAGCTACAAAAGGCTGCGCGAGGCGGGTGCGGACAGGTATCTGCTGCGGCATGAGGCGGCGGACGAAACGCTGTACGGCAAAATCCACCCCGCGGAAATGTCTTTGTCAAATCGAAAAAGGTGCCTTTATGACCTTAAAGAACTGGGATATCAGGTGGGGGCGGGGTTTATGGTGGGCGCGCCCTTTCAGACGGCGGAAGATATCGCCGGAGACTTGATTTTTATTCATGAGCTGTGCCCCGAAATGGCAGGCATAGGGCCGTTTATCCCGCATAAGGACACGGTTTTTAGCCGTTGCTCCGCGGGGAGTTTGGAACTGACTCTGCTGTTGATAGCGGTATTGCGCATAATGCTGCCGAACGCGCTTATTCCCGCAACCACGGCCTTGGGGACGGTGAACGCAAGAGGCAGGGAGATGGGGATACTCGCGGGGGCAAACGTGATTATGCCCAATTTGTCGCCCGTTGCGGTACGCAAAAAATATATGCTTTACGACAACAAAATTTGCACGGGCGAGGAGGCGGCGGAATGCGTGGGCTGCCTTGCGCGCCGCATGCAAAGCGTGGGCGCAAAAATAGCGGTCAGCCGCGGCGATTGCGCTAAAATGAAAACCGCGCAGCCGCTCTGAAGTTTAGATTTTGGCGCAATGGTGCGGCTTGAACGCCAAAATGCGGCTCCGCTCAACGGAGCTATATGTACGGGTTGTCGCCGGACAACGTAAAAAAACCGAGATTATATTAGATTTTGAGATTAAGCAGTAGGATATAATTTATGCCGAACTAAAATAAAGCGCCAAGAGCGGCGGAGCTTGAAAACGGAAACAAAACAGCTTTAAGGCGAAGGCGCTTAACAAAGGAACATAAAAATTTGACGGGAAAGTTTTTTCTGACCCGAAAAAGGAGAAACGAAATGTATAATGTAAAATCCCCAAAGGCGGAGGAGTTTATCTGCCATGAAGAGGTGACGGATTCGCTAGCCTACGGGCTTAGCAAAAGCGACGACAAGGAACTGATAAGGGAAATTCTAAAAAAAGCCGCGCTGAAAAAGGGGCTGACCCACCGCGAGGCGGCGGTGCTTCTGGACTGCGGCGACCCGGAACTCAACAAGGAAATTTATGCTCTCGCAAACAGGATTAAGCATGAATTTTACGGCAACCGTATTGTGCTGTTCGCGCCGCTATACATATCTAATTATTGCGTCAACGGCTGCGTGTACTGCCCGTACCACCACAAAAACAAGATTATTCCGAGAATTAAGCTCACGCAGCGGCAGATAGAGAACGAGGTTGTGGCGCTTCAGGACATGGGGCATAAACGCCTTGCTTTGGAGGCTGGCGAAGACCCTGTAAACAACCCGATAGAATATATTTTGGACAGTATCGCCACTATTTACGGGGTCAAGCACCGCAACGGCGCTATAAGGCGCGTAAACGTCAACATTGCCGCAACAAGCGAGGAAAACTACAAAAAACTAAAAGACGCCCAAATAGGGACTTATATTTTGTTTCAGGAGACCTACCATAAAGAGGGTTATCTCAAGCTTCACCCGACGGGGCCGAAACACGATTACGCTTACCATACCGAGGCCATGGACAGGGCGATGCGCGGCGGAATCGACGATGTGGGCATAGGCGCGCTGTTCGGACTGGACAGCTACCGATACGAGTTTGTTTCTCTGCTGATGCACGCGGAGCATCTGGAGGCAGTGTTCGGCGTGGGGCCGCATACCATAAGCGTGCCTCGGATAAGGCATGCAGACGATGTAGACCAAACGGTTTTGGACAACGGGATAAGCGACGCGGTTTTTGCCAAAATCGTGGCGTGCTTGAGGATTGCGGTGCCTTACACTGGCATAATTATTTCCACGCGCGAGGGCATGGCGACGAGGGAAAAGGTGCTTTCGATGGGTGTTTCGCAGATAAGCGGCGGCTCGCGTACCAGCGTGGGGGGTTACTGCTCTTTCAACGTAGAAAGCGAAAAATCCGAGCAGTTCGACATAATCGATTCCCGCCCGCTGGACGAAATCGTTAAATGGCTGATAGAACTAAAGCATATTCCGAGCTTTTGCACGGCGTGCTACAGAGAGGGGCGCACGGGGGACAGGTTTATGAGCCTGTGCAAAGCGGGGCAGATTTTGAACTGCTGCCACCCAAACGCATTGCTCACGCTCAAAGAATATTTGACAGACTACGCCTCGCCCGAAACGAGAGAACTCGGGCTGAAGCTTATCGGCGAGGAAACCGCCAAAATCCCCAACGCGAAGGTAAAAGAAATGACAAATAAAAACCTGGGGCTTATCGAGGCGGGGCGGAGAGATTTTCGGTTTTGAGGTGATTTTTATGAGTATGAACAGCGCGCCCAATTCGGTGAGGACGGCGATAGCGTTTTTCGGCAAATGCAACGCGGGAAAATCGACGCTCTTGAACGCCGTTTCGAATCAAAAGGTGTCAATCGTGTCCGAGGTCAAGGGAACGACGACCAATTCCGTCTACAGGGCGATGGAAATTTTGCCGCTGGGGCCGGTTCTGCTTATCGACACGCCTGGCTTTGACGACAAGCAGGATGTGCTGGGCGAGCTTTGCCGAAAACAAACAATAGA
>DAITPX010000020.1:12404-12623 GCA_036833365.1 Clostridia bacterium
GGACAGGACGGACATAGCCGTATTTGTGAGCGATTCGGCGAGCGGGCTTGACACTGAAGAAAAAGAATTTTTGGAAAAAATCAAGCAAAAAGGCATTTCGCGCATAGTCGTTTTCAACCGCAGAAACGGGAAAAACGAAAACGGCGGCAAATTGGGTGAAATTTTCAAGCAGGGCGAAACTGCTTATGCCGAAATCGACTGCGCGGGCGGGAAGGGAGT
>DAITPX010000021.1:0-12596 GCA_036833365.1 Clostridia bacterium
CTGCTTGCGCATGGCCTCAATCGTGCCCAGCCCCGCGTAGCCCATAGCCGAGCGCAGGCCGCCCACAAGCTGGAATATCATGTCGCCTAGGCTTCCTCGCGACGGAACCCTGCCCTCGACGCCCTCGGGCACAAGCTTGACGCTGTCCTCCTGAAAATACCTGTCCTTACTGCCCTGGGCCATAGCGCCAAGCGAGCCCATCCCTCGGTAAACCTTAAAGCTCCGCCCCTGATAAATTTCAGTTTCACCGGGCGACTCGTTGGTGCCGGCAAAAAGGCTGCCTATCATAACGGCTGAGGAGCCCGCCGCGATTGCCTTGGCTATGTCTCCGGAATATTTGACGCCGCCGTCGCCGATAATGCGCTTGCCCATTTTGTCGGCCTCTTCGGCGCAGTCCAAAATCGCCGTAACCTGCGGAACGCCTACGCCGGCCACAACGCGCGTTGTGCAGATGGAGCCGGGGCCTATGCCAACCTTGACGACGTCCGCCCCCGCGTCGATAAGCGCCTTCGTCGCCTCTTTGGTAGCCACGTTGCCCGCGATAAGCGGCAACGCGGGGTATTTCGCCTTAATTTTCTGCACCTGGTCGAGCACCTTTTTGCTGTGCCCGTGCGCCGTGTCCACCGCTATCACGTCCACGCGGCTTTGGACGAGCTGGTCGACGCGCTCCATCGTGTCGAAAGCCAGGCCCACCGCGGCCCCGACTAAAAGGCGGCCGTTGACGTCGCGCGCCGAATTAGGGTACTGAATCGCCTTTTCTATATCTTTTATGGTTATGAGCCCTTTCAATATATTATTTTTGTCGACGATAGGCAGCTTTTCGATGCGGTGCCTGCCCAAAATCGTTTTCGCTTCGTCTAACGTCGTCCCCACGGGCGCGGTCACAAGGCGGTCCTTAGTCATAATGTTGTCTATCGGCTGGTCAAAATTCGTCTCAAAGCGCAAATCGCGGTTGGTCAAAATCCCCACCAGCTTTTTGTCTTCGTCCACTATCGGCACGCCGCTGATTTTGTAGCGCGACATCAACGCCAGCGCCTCGCTTACCTTGTTTTGCGGGTGAAGGTAAAACGGGTCGGTAATCACCCCGTGCTCGCTGCGTTTGACCTTATCGACCTGCTCCGCCTGGTCGGAAATGGAAAGGTTTTTATGCAGTATTCCCAGGCCTCCCTCGCGCGCCATCGCGATGGCGAGCTTGTATTCGGTGACGGTATCCATCGCCGCCGACATCAAAGGAATATTGAGTTTTATGCCCTTTGTCAGTTCCACTCCGAGGTCGACTTGGTTGGGCAAAACCTCGGACGCGCCCGGGATTATCAGCACATCGTCGAAAGTCAACCCCTCGAATAACACTTTGTTCATCGATTTTCTCCTTTATCTCGTCTTTTTTCAGCAATAAAAAAATTGCCCGCTTCGCAAGCAATTTCAGTTCCGTCGCGCCGTCCAACGCTCAAAACATAAGTTTTGACCCGCCCTCTGCTGCATGTTAAATTGAGATTGATACCTCAACGCCTTTAGCCCTCCGAAACATTTTATATACTCTAACATATTTAACCCCGATTGTAAAGGGGTTTGGAAAAGCTTTTTTCAGGTGACAACAAGCCGCGAAAGTTTTTCGGCTTTCGGTCGACTTTTCTAAATCAGTTACTAAAAAAATGTACACAAATGGAGTTGCTATATCTAAAATACCGGGACCTTAGCACCTGCTTTTTTCTATCTTCGTTATCTTGTCCACGCGGTTTTGGTGCCGCCCGCCCTCGAAAGCCGTAGTCAAAAAAATATCGGCGATTTCTTTCATTTTTTCGATGTCGGTGACGCGCGCGCCCATCGCCAGCACGTTGGCGTCGTTGTGCCGCCGAGACATTTCTGCCGAAAAGGCGTCGCAGCACAGCGCGCATCTCACGCCATTGACTTTGTTCGCCGTTATCGACATGCCTATTCCGGTGCCGCAAATTAAAACTCCCTTTTCGCTTTCGCCCTTTGCTACGCTCTCCGAAACTGCCACGGCAAAGTCGGGATAGTCGCAGGAATCCTCGCTCAGAGTTCCGTAGTCACTGCACTCGAAACCTTTTTCTCTCAGATATTTTATAAGCTCTGTTTTGGCCCGAAAGCCCGCATGGTCGCTGCCAAATGCTATCATGGTTGTCCCTCCAAAAATTTTATAACAAATTCGCTTACACGTTCCATTTTGGAAATGAGCCGAGCGCAAACAGTTTCGTAAGCCTCAAAACCTTCCCCATAAGGGTCCAGGATATTTTCGCCGACAATGTCAGTGAACGAAAAAACGTTCCCTCTCTGCAAAAACGCCCGCTTGTGCCCGTCGGTCATACATATTAGCAGGTCGCGGGGGTTTACCGCGTTTATTTTTTTCGTTTTAAAAACCGTCCGAGGCACTTCGTTTTTCTTAAGCGCCGCCTTGGCAAAGGCGTTCATTTCGCATCCGTCAAAAGCGTTCAGCCCTGCCGAACAAACCTTTATGCCGCTTACTCCACGCTTTTTGAAAAGATTTTTCAAAATCATTTCCGCCATGGGCGAACGGCAGGTGTTTGCCGTGCAAATGAATATTACCTTGGCTTTTGTTTTCAAATAAGGTTGCCTCCCGCCGATTTGGCCATACGGTTCAACACCGAAAAGCCCTCCTCGGTTTTTGGGCAAAAGGTAATGATTATATACCCGAAGCGTTTTTCCGCGTCCCTTAGCGCCGAAAAATACCTGTTGGCGGCGTCGGTTTCGGTTTGCCCAAGCGTCAAAACGTTGCGTCCGCAGAAAACCCCCGCCTGTATTTCTAAGCAGAATATCACGGGGTTCAACCCCTTTTTATTCAGCTCGTCATAACGGGCGGTTACTCTTTCGGCATTGCCTACGCTGTCGAGCGCGACGGGGATTTTCGGCGCGTAATGGCGGAAACGCACTCCCGGCGAATTGACCTTGCTTTTGGGGTCGGTCAAAACGCTAACTTTTTTGCCCAAAACGCTTTCTATTTGGCTTGGCGTCACAATTCCCGGGCGCAGCACAGTCGGTTCGCCGGTAAGGTCGAGCACCGTCGATTCTATGCCCACGCCGCAGTCCTCACCCGCGAGTATCAGCGGGATTCGCCCGTCCATGTCCTCCAAAACCGCGCCGTATGTCGTAGGGCTGGGACGCGTACTGAGATTGGCGCTGGGGGCTGCTATCGGCACGCCGCACGCCGCGACAAACCGCCTCGCCTCCTCCGACAAAGGCATTCTCACCGCGACGGTGCCGATGCCCGCGGTGACTATATCGGGAACGGTTTTCTTTTTTTTGAGTACAATCGTAAGGCTCCCCGGCATCATTTTTTCTATGATTTTTTTTGCATCGGGCGTAATTTCAGCAGCCACCAAGTCAATCATAGCCGCGTCAGAAACGTGCGCGATAAGAGGGTTGTCCGTCGGGCGGTTTTTAGCGGCGAAAATTTTTTTTACCGCGTTTTCGTCGAATACGTTGGCGCCGAGGCCGTATACCGTTTCGGTGGGAAACGCCACTATTTCGCCCGCCAAAATAAGTTTTTTTGCCAGCTTCAGCGACTTTTCGCTTATCGGCTCGACTTTGGTTAGCATAAATTAATAATATCACACTGCCGTTTTAATGTAAAGTTTGCCGCTTTAGATTTGCCGTCAAAGTTTTTCTCGGCGTTTTTAGCGATCGCTTTGCGTCATACCAATTTCTTTCATCAGCTAAGTACTAACTTTTTTAGATTAGATTTTGCCCTTTTTTCTATAGAAATAATACGTTTTAGCCCACCGTTCCTCTACCGTTATAAAGACTTAAATAGTAAATTAACATAGTAAAGAACTCTACAGTATGTTAAAATAATAGGCGGCGATTAGGATGAAATACATGGAAAAAGACATTATGCTCGCTCAGCTTAAGGATTCCGCGCAATATTACCTGAAAATCTCAGAACTATTTGAACAGCTCGAAAGATATTCGGGAAATAATTACCTTCACAACTGTTGAAAAATGTTTTTTTCCCGTTTTTATTATAAAAAACGGATATTCATAACCTACTGCAATATTTTCGACGGGCTTTTCGACGTAATGACGCGCTATTCCAAAGAAGGCGTAGATATTATCGACTCAAGAATTTCCGATATGTCCGACTACGCTAAGCGTGTTTGGGAAAACAAAACTTCACTGCGGCACCGGAGCATGGATTCGCTACAACGTCAACAATCAATCGTTCATGGAAGAGACGAAACAATTTTTAGACATTAAATTAGGCCTAGTTTTAAAAAAATAACCTTTTTGGCTAATGAAAACTAATTTCATTAGCCTTTTTCTATGATTAACAGAGGAAAAACTAATCCAAAACCGCCAAAACCGCGCGCACGGGCGCCCCATCGCTGCCCTTTATTTTAATAGGCTGCGCAAAGAGCATATATTCGCCCTCGGGCACGCCTTCGAGACAAACGCTTTCGAGCGGGATTATCTCGTGCTTAAGCAGCGCAAGATGGACGGCAGCGGCGTCCCTCCCGCCCACGCTCTGGCTTTCGGTGCCGACAAGCAAAACACTCCGCTCCGCAAGCTTTTCGCACGCCTCCGCGGTCAGCCACGCCTTGCCCTTGACCAGTAAGCGCCGTGTGCCGAGCGGCAGTTTTGCGATACGTTCGGCCGTAATAACGCCGTTCATTTCAGCGACCAGCGCTTTGCCTGCAAATATTTCCAACGGCAGCTCGTCCACCGCCTTGCCTCCGTCGTAAAAATGCAGCGGCGCGTCTATGTGCGTGCCGCTGTGCACGCACATAGTGATGTCGCTGAGGTTGTAACCTCCGCCCGCAATGTCTTTTACGCGCGTCAAAACGGGCGCGGTGTCCCCGGGAAAAACCTTTGCCGACAAAATTTCTTTCGATATATCGAAAATTTTCATTTCTTTCTCCTTATTAACAACTAAATTTAAAAAATGTTAGTTCAATCTTATTTTTCTGTTTTTATTATACAGCCTTTTACTTCAAACCTCAAGTTTTTATACGGCAAACAATTTTTGCCGATACTTCTTTTGCCGCGCCGTTGACATGTGCGCGTTGTTGTGGCACAATTGGGATGAGGTAAAAAATATGAGCGGACTGGGAAACTTTTTCATAAACGCAAAAAATTACGCGCGCGACCGCAAAAAATTTTTAGAAATCAAAAACGATCCGCAAAAAAGTGCCGTATGCGTCAAATACGGCGTGGCAAGCTGCCTTTTGGCAATATTTGGTTTCGCCGTAAGCGTCCTGAGCTTTTTTGGCGCAGATTCTATGACCGCCACGGGCACCGACGTGCTTTGGAGCTGGATTATTTACATACCGCTCATTGCGGTGGCCTTTATTCTGCCGCCCTTCGCATTCATTCACGGGACGGTCAACGCCGTCCGCCAGCTGCGCCTCGGCAAAAAATTCGGCGGCGTTTTAGGGCTGCTGCTCAACTTGGCTTCCCTAGTTGGCGCTTATGCTTTAATTTTTACACAGCTTCAAGGTTAGCCTTAGCTTTCCTGCCCCCCCCGCCGTTTTGCAAAAACTATGTGATTTAAATATGAGGCATATTATTGATTGCACACAAACTATAAAACCGGCATAACAAAATAAAGCTTATAATGAACCTTGCCGTTTAAACAATTAAGACTAACACCTCATACGCCCCGCGCCTTACCGCGAAAATCTTTGTAATACATAATCTAAAATCAATGCCTATATTCAAACAAGAAGCGGAATAAATCCAAGAAAAAAGCTTATATATAGCAAGCATAAAACAATCCAATCATGAAAAGATACCAGGAACTATATCGTAAAATGTGAAAATCCCTGTATTTAAAATGAAATCCTACTTAAAAACGATTGAAATAAATTAAAAGTGAAATATTAAAATGATCAAACCTGTTACTATCGGCATTTTTTCCGACACCCACGGCAATCTGGCGGCGCTCACCGCGATTTACGACCTGTTTCGGCTGCACCGCTGTGACGAAATAATCCACACCGGCGATATGGTCTGCATCGGCCCCCAAAGCGCCGAGTGCCTGGCATTTATGTTTTCGCACAAAATCACTCTCATAAACGGCAACCACGACATAAATTACGTCAACGACGACACCGTCCCGCCGCCGAAATCGCACGTCCCCGCGCGGCACAAGCGCTTCGTTTTTGACGAACTGGGCGGCGGCTTCCGCGAGCGAGTAAGATACCTCCCGCTGATTGTGCGGCGCGAAATCTACGGCAAAAAATTCGCCTTCCTTCACTACGGGCTGGCAAAAAATGACATTTACAAAAAGCACATTTTCGAGCCGATAAACCCCTTTCCCACCGCAGAATTTTTTGATGATATTTTTGACGGAATAGACGCCGACGCAGTATTTTTCGGTCACAAGCACGAGCCTGTCGAGTTCACGGGCAAACGGCTCTACGTCGACGTCGGCAGTGTGGGCTGCCACGAACACTCTTTCGCGCGCGGGATTATTCTCCGCGTGCATCAAAGCGGCCGCTTCGAATTTGAGAGGGTACGCGTCCCCTACGACAGAATGTCAGTAAAGCGCAAAATGCTTGAGAAAAACATCCCTTTTGGCGAAGAGCTGTTCGACTTCTATTTCAGGGAAAACCTCAACAACGACAAATTGTTAACCGAAGACAAATAAACCATGGTGCTGAAGTCAGGTTTAGGGCTGTATCTGGTCGCATGATTTTTAAGTCATAAAAACATGCTCGTTCCTCCGCAACATTAGACAAATCAGGTATAATTTTTCGAATATCCTGCCAAAAAACCGTCCGAAATTATCAAGGCATTTTATTCCCTATGTTATCGGTTTTTACACAAATCTTGCCGCCAAAAACACTGTTAAATAAACAAAAAACAGTTGACACAAAAAGGAAAGAGTGTTAGCATATTTAGGCAAACGAGATATTCCTCAATAGCTCAGTCGGTAGAGCATGCGGCTGTTAACCGCAGGGTCGTTGGTTCGAGTCCAACTTGGGGAGCCACAAAAGTGCCGCTTTTATTAAAAAAAACGGCACTTTCTTTTGCTCAAAAAAAACGCTTGACTTATGAACCTGCGGTTAACAGCCGCAGGTATGCTTAACCGCGGCAAAAATTGCAATTGCAAAGCAAAAACCGCCTTTTCGGGCGGTTTTTGCTTTTATTTTTTTCGTCGCATTATTTTTTTTCGGCAAAGATAAACCGGCATTTTTAATTCGTTAGCACGGCTGCAATTCGTCTTTCCTGCAACATTCGTTTTTAGCTGTGCGGGCCAAGGCGCTCTCAAGCACTTTCATAATGAGTTGGTCGAAGCGCATGCCGATAAGCTCCGCGCACACGAAAAACGAGCTGCTAACGGTAAGCGACGGCAGCAGGTTGATTTCGAGAAAATACGGCTGATTCCCCACAAGCTTGTAATCCAAGCGCGCATAGTCGGCGCATTTGAGATAAGTGTAAAGCTTTAGCGAATCGTTTTTGATTTTCTCCTCGGTTTTTGAGTCGAGGCCGGCGATTACCTTGATGTGCGTATCGTCGGCTTTCTCCTCCCTCGAATAAACGCTCAGGGGCCTGCCGCTTGAAGTCAGGGTTTCGATAACCACCAAGGCATCGGCATTTTCGTCGCTGCCTATGACGGGGACGGTGATTTCGCGGCCGTCTATGAACTCCTCAATGAGCAGTTCGTCGTAAATTTTGGATAGTTTTTCGACAATGAGGGACTGCTCCTCTATCGAATTAACCAAATAAAGCCCCCCGCTGTTGCCCTCTCTGTTGGGCTTGACAATGCGCGGAAAGGCCATATTTTTGTCTTTGTAGATGCGTCCTTTATAGACCTCTATCCATTCGGGCGTTTTTATGCCGAGGTGCTTCGCGATGACTTTTGTGTGGGATTTGCTAGTCGTCAGGGCGTTTGCAAACGCGTCCGAACCGACGTAGGGTTTGCCTAGTTTTTCCAGAATAGCGGGCAAAAGCGCTTCGCGGTTGCGCGACTTGTATCCCTCGCAGTAGTTAAAAATCAAGTCGCAGCTTTTAATCAGGCTGATTTTTTGTTCAAGGGTCAGCCCCTCCTTGATGAGTTGGACTTCGTGCCCGTGCATTTCAAAAATGCTCTTGAGCCGCGTTATCGTTTCGAAAGGCTCGAAGTCGATGTAGTAGTCGTCTTCTTGGTTGACAAAGTCTTCTTTGACTTCATAGGTAATACCTATTTTCATAAAAAATTCCCCGCAGATTTTTTTATATTTGCCCGCAAAAAGAACCGATTTTTCTCTTTGAGAGTAAACGAATTATGTCACAATTCGGCGCGTTTTGCAATAGTTTTAAACACGATTTTTAAGAAATATTTATGCGGTTTTTAAGGCGATTTTTTGATTGTTTATCTCGCTGAAAAAGCTCTGAATTTTAAGAAAAAAATATCGCGGCGCGACCATTCTGCACATCAACAGCGTGCCCCCAGGCTTGTTAAATGGTATTGAGTTTTTAGAAATTAAACACTGATATTTAAGCTATATAAATGCAACGGATTAGTACAAATCAATTTATAACCGCGGCTTTACGCCCTAATAATTGATGTTAATATAAAATAGTGCTTAATTTAAACGAAAAAATGCTGAAAAACTGAATTATATTTAAATAGGTTAATTTGCATAATAATTAATTTTACGTATATTTATACAAGCGCTGTCCAGAAAAGCCCGCTTCGCTTTTGCCCGCAACAAAAAAAATCCGCCGCGACCAAATCCGCCTGCCATAAAAAACGGCTTTAAGCGCCGTTTTTTATGATTCTATACGTGGTCTATAGCCGAAGATTTCCTCTAAATTTTTAGCTTTGAGGCGCTTTATATACTGTTCTGCCCGTGCCGTTTTATTTTATCGCCTCGATTATCGCCGAGGCGACATACTCCTCAATCTTAGTTCCGGGAGCCCACGAAGCTATTATATCCTCGCTGTTGTCCTTCAATGTTACCTTTATGTCCTTGTATCCCGCCCGTTTCAGCATATCCTTTATTTTGTCTATCTGCTCCGCGCCGCCCATACATCCCGCTATCATAGCTAAATCGTGCATAATTTTTTCGGGGATTTCCGCCGTGGCGACTACATCCGAGATTGAAAGCCTGCCGCCCTTTTTCAGCACCCTGTACGCTTCCTTGAAAACCCGCTCTTTATCTAACGACAAATTTATGACGCAATTTGAAATTATTACGTCCACGCTGTTATCCGCGACGGGCAAATGCTCAATCTCGGCGAGTCTGAACTCCATGTTTTTGTATCCGCTTTTTTCGGCGTTTTTTCTCGCAAGCGTTATCATATCGGGCGTCATGTCAACGCCTATAACGCAGCCCGTTTCGCCCACCCGCTTTCGAGCTATAAAGCAATCGAACCCGCCGCCGCTTCCAAGGTCAAGCACCGTTTCGCCCTCTTTAAGCGAGGCTATGGCGACGGGGTTTCCGCAGCCTAAGCCCATATTGGCTTCGTACGGCGCATCGTAAAAATCCTGCTCGCCGTATCCTAGCTGTTTTGAAGCCGCGACTATATCGGTTGCCGAGCCGTCGCAGCCGCACTTGCTTGAACAACATGATTTGACCTCGCGTTTAGCGACTTTTGAATACCGCTCCCGTATAAAACCTCTTGTTTTTTCTTTGTCAAGCATGATTGCCTCCTATTAAATTTTGTTCTATCCTATTTTTTAAATCAAGTATTTTACTTTCTATCAAACGCGCCGTCTTTATAAACTCGTCCCCGCCTTTGCCGCTCGGGTCGCCTAATCCCCAATCCCCGCGGTACTTGCAAGGCAAAAACGGGCAGAAGACATTGCAGCCCATAGTTATGACTATATCAAGCGGCGGCAGTTTGGAAATCGGCTTGCTTTTCTGCCCGCGCATATCTATACCGTAACTCATTTATTATGGCGACGTCTTGGTTTATTTGAGGCTTTGTTTCGGTCCCGCCGCTGAAGCTCACGAATACTCCGCCCGCAAAATGCTTTCCCAAAGCCTCCGCCATTTGCGAACGGCAGCTGTTATGCAAGCGTATAAAGCCCACCTTGGGTTTATTCATTTTACGCCCTCCGCCGTGTTGGTTGCCGCAGGCGTTTTCTCCGGCGGATTGCTTTTATTAAACCACTTTTTTGTACTATTTACTATCTTTACCAAAATCAGCATTATAGGCACCTCGGTCAGCACACCCACGGTGCATACAAGCACGACGGGTGAGGCGGGCCCGTATAACGCGATAGCCACGGCAACCGATAACTCGAAAAAGTCAGACGCGCCTATCAATGCGGCGGGCGCGGCGATATTATGCGGCTGCTTGGTTACCTTACACATAGTATAGGCAAACGCCGCCGCGATTACGTTCTGCAACGTGAGCGGCACCGCAATCAGCAGAACATGCAGCGGGTTGTTTAAAATCGTGCCGCCTTGGAAGGTGAAAATTATTATAAGCGTCAGCAGCAAGCCGACCGTCGTTATTCCATCAAATTTCGATATAAATTTCTCTCTAAAATACTCCTCGCCTTTTTTCTTAATGACCAACGTCCTTGTAATTATTCCGGCAATGAGCGGCACTGCGACGAACAGCCCGATAGACAAAAACAGGGTATCCCACGGAACGGATATATGCGTTATGCCGAGTAAAAGTGAAACGATAGGCACGAAGGCTATTAAAATAATCAGGTCGTTAACCGCAACTTGCACCAACGTATGAGCGGGGTCGCCTTTAGTCAGATTGCTCCATACGAACACCATTGCCGTACAAGGAGCCGCGCCCAAAAGCACCGCGCCCGCAACATAGTCTTTTGCAAGTTCGGGGGAAATCATAGCCTTAAATACGATATAGAAAAACAGCGTCGCAAGACCGAACATTAAAAACGGTTTTATAAGCCAGCTCACTCCGCTTGAAATAACAATGCCGAGCGGATTTTTGCCTACGTTTTTGACGGACTTAAAATCTACTTTCATCATCATCGGATAGACCATAACCCAAATCAAAACGGCTATCGGAATCGATATTTGCGCAATCTCCAGTTTGCCCAAAAATTCGGGAACAGCGGGCAAAAATTTTCCCATCAAAATTCCCGCGCCCATGCAAAGCAAAACCCATATGCTCAATAATCTTTCAAAAAAGCCTATACCGCTCTTTTTTACTTGTTCCATCTTTGCTTCCATATAGAAATATTTAATTGTTTCTATCTATTATGTGTTTTTTCAGCGGCTCTTGGGCCGCTTTTGTTTTGTGTATTCATCGCCGCAACGGTAATCCGGCGAATTCTCTATTTTATTCAGTATTTCTATAATCTCATGCAACTGTTCTAATCTTTCCTTGTTTGTAGAGTAATAAACCCACTTGCCGTCTTTTTCAGCATCAACCAGCCCGCTGTCGGTCAGCTGTTTCATGTGGTAGGAAAGTGTCGGCTGTGTAAAATGGAACTCCTCTAAAATCTTACAGGCGCATGTTTTGCCCTTTTTGAGCATCGTTAAAATCCTGAGCCGCGTTTCATCGCTCAATGCTTTAAATATAATCACATATTCGCCAAGCCCAAATTTCATTAAAACCTCTCATATAGACAATTCTCTATATATTATATGCAACTATAAAAATTATGTCAAGCGCTTTAGGAAATTTCAAAAAAATTTTAAACTATTAACTAACGCTTAGAAATACTTCAATATTAATTTGACGCGAAACCATAACAAATTACTTAAGCCCGATGCATTTTATAAAAAAAGAGTTATTTATATAAAAATTAAACCTTAAATCTCGCCAAGTTTTTGCCCAAATAATCACTTTTATTATTGCCGCCCGCCGTTTGTTGCATTTTTTACTGCAATTAGGCGGGCGGTAACTTAACTTTCTACTTCCTCTTCGGTTTTAAAATATTATAAAGTCGCAAATAAAGGGGCTGGAGGTGGTTGTAGGTATCCCTGTAGATTTCTTTGTAAAGCTTGTGGTAAAAGGCGTGAATTTTCATGTTAGGCTTCGTCTCGGGGCGGAAACGCACCATTTTCGACATGGCCTCGTTTATATCGCCGTAAACCCCCATCGCCACAAACCCCGCCATGCTGCTGCCCAAACCCGTCGCTTCGTAGGTCTGTATACGCCTTATGGGCAATCCGAACATATCGGCGGTGATTTGGCAAATTGCGTCTGATTGGCTGCCTCCGCCCGAAAGCGAAAGATGCTTGATTTTGTTGCCGGAACGGCGTTCGAGGTTGAGCATCGCGTCGTAAAGCGCAAAACCGATGCCTTCGATTATCGCGCGGTAGATGTGGTTGCGCGTGTGTATGGAATTAAAGCCTATTATAGCTCCCCTGCCCTCGGGCTGTTTAAGCTGGGGCGCCCAAAACGGCTGCAGCATAAGCCCTTCGCAGCCGGGCGGGACAAGGTGAAGGACTTCGTTTAAAATATCCTCTGGTTGGCAGCCCAGCTCCTCAGCCCTTTTGGCTTCTTCGGGCGCGAACTCGCGTATAAACCACGTAAGCATCCAATACCCGCGGTAAATTTGGATTTCAGGGTTGTAAAGGTGCGGGATAACCGCGGGGTACGACGGCAGCAGCGGCACCGGCTCCACATATTTGTCAGTAGCAAACTGTATCGTCGCCGAGGTGCCGAAAGACAGCGCCGCGGACTCCTTGTCAATC
>DAITPX010000022.1:0-12538 GCA_036833365.1 Clostridia bacterium
GGCATATAAAACGCCATTTGCGGAGTGTCGGAAACGTAAATAAAAATAGCGTTTTGCGTCAAATTGTGCACTACCGCCGCGATAACGCTGACCGAGACGACGCTGATTTTTGGGAAAAGTGTCCTGACGAGCAAAATCGAAACCAACATGGCGACAAGCCCTGCGGGCAAGCTATACATAAGCGCCGACGTGCTGCCAGAAAAAAAACTGCCCAGTGTGGTGCGCACTGCGACAAGCAAAAGCGCCTCCCACGGCCCAAGCGTAAGCAACGCAAGCAGCCCGAAAATATTGCTCAGCCCCAGCTTTGCACCCGGCACAAACAACGGTGGCATCAGATTTTCAATCATAAACATAATAAGCGCGCCCGCCGTCATCAACGCCAAATACGCGGCTTTTTTTGCGGAAATTTTCATTTTTTCACCCTACGCTCGGCTGAATGTCGTCGCCGCCGGCGCCCTCGCCCCTAACCGTCAGCCCCCTCGGCAGGCATATGATAACGCCGCCTCCCGAAGTAATAGGAGGAAACAAAGTGCAGTCATGATGGAATGAACAGTCCGACTCGGTCATTTTTGCCCACCTCTCCGCCTTGTCGATAAGCAAGACGTTTTTGCCGTCGTCGAACAAAATCTCTATCGTCACGCTCTTATTGTCCTCCTGCGCGACAACCACCCTGTTTTTCCAGCCTTCGGCGACGGATAAGCCCTTTTCAAAATCGAAAACGAAAATTTCCTCGTTTTCCCCGCCGCTCGAGACCCACGCCGAAACCGCCGTAAGCGACGGGTTTTCGCCCCAGACAAACCCCGCGAACAGCGCGACGATAAGCGCGCCGAGCAGGACATAAATTATTATGTCGGGAAGCGCGAAAATTTTGGCGTTTTTGATTTTATCGAATTTTGTCATAATTTTTAATTTTTAGTTGATTGGGTTTGCAACTCGCCCTTTAACCGAAAAGTTATTTAAATAATCCTTCTTCACTTTGGCTTTGCGCGGGAACGAAATCGCCGAAATAAACGACCTTGCCGTTTGCAAAGCGGCTTTTTTGCACAAAACGCCCGTCCGTCACTTTATACATTCCGTCGGGCAAATTTGTGACGATTTCGCAATAGTCCTTGCCCTCGGTCCACAGCGTCACAACGATATAAAAGTCAAAACCGCCGTTGACCAGCTCCAAAATCTCGTCCAAGCTCATCAGGCACAGCACCGTCGTCATAGCGTCCAGCGCCGCCGCATCGTCGCCCAAAAGGGTTACGGCGGCAATCCCATAGCCGCCGCCGACACCCACTGGCATGCCCGTCTCAGGGTCGATTATGTGGCTGTAACGCACGCCGTCCAAAAAATAGCAATGCTGGTAATCCCCGCTGGTGGAAACCGAGACATTTTTGCAAAAAATGTCGATAAATGTCCTATCGACGGGATTTTCAGACTCGAACCTCGGCCTTTCCACTCCCAGCGCCCAAGCCTTTTCCTCGCCGGCGCCCTTTGTTCCGCCGAAACGCTCCAAAATGACAAGGCTGCTTGTGCCGCAAGAAAAGAAGCCGTATTGATAGCCGTATCTTTGCAAAATCTCCAAAACCAACTCCGCCGCATAGCCTTTGGCGATGCCGCCGAAATCCATGCTTTGCACGTAGACGGCGCCGTCGATTTCAACCGACTTGGTTTTTGTCAGCGTCGAATTTTGCTCGTCGAAAACTACTGACGACAAACCGACAAGGCTTGCAAACCCTTCGATATATTTCGCGTCGGGCAAAGGAAAACCTTTCCCAAGCCTCTCGCGGTCGTAAGGCTCAGACGGCTCGTAATTATTGGCGTTAAAGCGAGGCGTAAACCCCCACAAATCCACCAGATTATAAACCGTGGGGTCGTAGTCGGCAAACTCGGCGTTGACCGTCAGCGCCACTTTTACGACGTTGAGCGTGTGGGTGCCGACGGCGACGGGTTCGCCGACCGCGGCGGCGTTAAAACGCGCGACGTCGCTTGTTTCGACGGATACCGAAAGCTGTCCGTCTATTTCGCCGAGCAGGGCGCAAATTTCCGCCCATACCTTGTCCAGTTTTGTGTGGTTTGACGCTTTCTCAAAATCGTCGTAAATCACCAACGTACTCGCCGTGCCGAAATAGTCCATTGTATTTTTGCTTTTGACGGTCAGGTCCGGCTCGGAATTGCTTTCACAACCCGCGAACACAAACGGGCAGGCGAACATCAATATCAACACAAAACACAAAGTTTTTTTTAATTTCATCATAAAACACCTTCAGTATATTAAGTTTGGACGGCTTTGTCAACGCCAAACATTTTAGTTTGACTGAAATTTGTGTTTTTTGCCGAATTTTTAATTTACTTTATATCAGACAAATTATGAGTATAAAACAAGCAACAAAATTGGTAACAAAAAAGGGAACCGAAGTTCCCTTTTGTTGTTTTGTTAAACGATAATCAAACCGTCTTATGCTTTGTTGCCGATGAAGAAGTAACGTACAAGCGCGTTGCCTTCAGCGTCTTGGAATTCGATTACGCGTACATAGTTGCCGGATGCAGTGCCTTCCGCAGTAAGAGTAACCGTAACTTCCGGTGTGTCGATTGCTACAGCCGTTCCGGCAATTCCCGTGTTAGCCGCATATTCAACATATTGGGCATAACCGTGAGGTACTTCGAACTTGAGGTCGGCGGGCCATGTCGAGCTGGCCAGAACATAGTATACGCCCTCTACGCCTTCCATCAACTCTTCGATTTGAGTCTGCGTCAGGTTTGCAGCGTCTACTGCCGGTGTTGCGATTGTCCAGCTAGACTGAGCCGTTGTAAGCCCTGTAGCTGTAACAATAGCTTCGCTGCCGGTCTTCAAGGTGTAACGAACTTCGATAACGAGGTCTTCGTCTTCCGCAGCGTATTCATAGTCGGCCAGTGTTACGACATATTCGCCGTTAGCGTTGGGAGCTACAACTTCGCCCTGGACGTAAACCTTTACTTCGTAATCTTCGTCAACGTCGTCCGTGGCCTTCAGAGTAAGTACAACAGCCTTGTCGAAGTCGAGGGCATAACCCGGGGTGGTCATCGTGTCGATATACTTGAGCCATGTGGAGCCTTCAGCATAGATTGTGGAGCCGTCTACCTTGACCATGTCAATCTTATACGGATTGTCGGTGCCGGTAGCAGGGTCAACTTCCAGTTTAACAACGGGCTTGATGCGAGCGTAAACTGCGATTACTTTGTCAAGGTGAGTAACAGTCAAAGAACTAACCGTCTTAGTAGCAGCGCTATCATTAGGCCTTGTATCGTAGGTTTTATTTGTCGGGTCTGTGCAATCCTGAACAATCCAGCCCTTGAAGATATAGCCTTCTTTGGTGGGTTCGGTCAGATAATCGATCAGTACCATAGGCCCGTAAGCGTCTTTGCTGCTGTCCTTTTCATCATCAACGATAATTACGTATTGATTCGTGTATTCATAGCTGACAGTGATTGCCTTGGTTGCAGCCGTAGAATGGCTCACAGTCGTTGCGCCTACGTCTTTGCCCGCTACAAACGTGTAAACGTTTTCTTTAGCAGAAAGCATTTTTGTCCTTGGGCCGTCTGTGGCTTTGACTACCATAATCTTGCCCTCATAGTCGTTAGGCGTGATTTTGGCGTTAACAGTTTCGCCGTATACACAAGTTTGGGTATATTCGCCTTCAATAGCGTTTTCCGAACCGCCGGGCCTGTCAAGCTCGATTTCGTATTTTTGCAGAATTTCAACGGTCGTGTCGTTGCGGATTTGATATTTGTAAGTCGTATTTGCGCCGGCCGAAGCTTTTTGCTCTTTTCCGTTGATTTTTACGAGATAATCATTGGAGATTTCAGCTTCCCAAACGCCGCCGACAGCTATCTTGCGAAGGTCTTTCGTGCCCATTGACGTATCATATTTTTCGCCGTTGAGCTTAACGGTTACTTCTTGATATTCGACAAGCGTCCAGTTTTGGTCGCACAATGCGTTTTCCAAACCGATAATGGCGGAACCCGCGCCGGTAACTACCCATACCTTATGTTCAACGCCCTTGTCGTCCGTCCATTTTGCATTGGGTTCGTCCGTCAAAGTGTCGAAAATAACAGTACCGTTCATCTTGACCTGGTAGTTCTTTTCGTTGTTAAGTTTTACGAAAACAACGTTTTGATAATAGCCGTCGCGTGAGTCGTTGACTTTGCTGGGCAGGAACGTGGATATGTAGTTGCCTTCTTTGTAATCGAAATCAACTATCTTGTCTTCCACGGTGCCTTGCTTCAAAATGTAGTCGGCCGTTTCAATGTTCATACCTTTTACGGAATAGGTGTTTTCAGTTACCGTAAAGGCGTTTCTGATATCAAGCGAATATACGGCGTCTCTTGCAACTTCGGGCAGAGTGACGGTGACCTTAAATTTGTTGGTCATGTTGCCGCCTTTCTTGACAGCTGCAAAATAATGGTCGGCATCGTTTACGCCGGCGATGTCAGCGTCCGCCTTAGCGGGCTCGATTTTCCAGTTTTTGAAATCTTCGTCCGAGTCAAGCGCTACCGAATAGCCTTCGGCAACTACGATATAAAATTCGATTGTGTCGCCTTTCGCCAAGAATTTGCTAATGGTGTTTGTATCGGCAAGCGTTCCGGCGAGGCCAACGTGGGTTGTAAGCAAAGCTGCGTCTTTTACGTCATAAACCGAAAGGCTTGCATGATATGCGGGACTGGAGTAAACATATCCCGTGTACCTTTCCTCTTCGGTTACTGTGATAACGATGTTTTCTTTGACTTGAATGTCGAAAACTTTGTCTTTGTCGGTGGGCGCTGATGCTCCCATGACGCCGCCTGTAAGCATTTTGCCGTTAATTCTGACAAGCAGCGGAATTTCGTCGTCTTCGCGGGTGTCGATAACACGCAAGCCTACATAGCCTTCGTATTCAACTTCGGTCGCGCCGATTTCGAGCGAAACGCCGTTAACGGACGTGTTAGCGCTTACGGTGTATTTGTTCCTTTCGTAAACCGCTTTTATAACGATGCTTTCGGTGAGTTCTTTGTTTTCAAATTCGTCGCCGACTTCATGTGCGCCTACGATAGTGGTATAAGTCCATTTCTTGAATGTCCAGCCCGTTCTGGTGGGAACTTCGGGCATAACGATTGTGCCGTCGGCTTTTACGACCGCTTCGGACAATTTGGCGTCGTCATGGTCGGTAAACGTAACAACATAAGCTGTCGTGGCGGTGATTGCTACATTGCCTTCAACTTCTACTTCATAGTATAAAGCATCGATGGCGACTTCGTAGCCGGAGATACCAAATGCGGCGCCCGTTTCATTTTTAACTGCGTCGAGTTTTTCGCCGTTAACATAAACAACGATGCTCTTGTTAGCGTCTTTGCCCGCTCCGTCGATAACTTCAAAGTATACGGTTGTGCCGTAAGGAACTTCTTCGCCGCTCTTCAAAGCTTTGTAAGCGCCTTCGCTGTCCTTATAGAACAATTGGGCTTCGGCATCAGCGTCATATGTATCAAAACCTACATAGTTGATAGCGTTTTGATACGCGCTGGGAACGGTAACAACATAGTCGTTGAGCGTCCAAGCCGCGTAAAGCGTCAGATTGTCATTCAAAACTTCGTCTTCGAAATAAAATTCAAAGTTGAGCGCCTTGTCGGTGAACCAACCCGCGAACGTCCAGCCCTCTTTGGTGGGGTCATTGGGTTTGGTTGCCTTTTTGCCTTTTTCAACCTGAACGGCAGCCATTTCGTCTCCGCCCATTGTGTCGAAGGACAAGGTAACTTTTTCACCTGTAACAGGAGGTTCTTTCTCAGTGTATACCGCAACGACTACAACGTCGGCAGTCGCACTAGGTATACTAGAAGGATTCCAAACACCCGTGTACCCTTCTTTTTCGGGAACCGTCGGGAATGTTACAGAAGCGCCTTCTTTTACTTTCTTAGTCTCAATTACATTACCGTCAGCTTTGAAAGTAATGGTGTATTCTTTGGTCTCGGGCACTGGGGGTTTGCACGCGGCCAAAACACCTGCTGAAAGAACCAAGACGACAACTAGTAACAAAACTAACCATCTTTGTTTTTTCATATCTTTTCTCCTTTTTAAGATTTCTCTTTTTATAGCAAGGTTTTTTTCAAACCGTACTAACCGAATATAAAACTTTGGAAATAATCCGCTTAAAATAACTTGGGTTTTTTTGCTTTAACGCCTCTTAAAAATAATTGCGAGTAACATATATTGTAGCAAAACCGCCGTTCTTTTTCAAGGGTTTTGAGGAACTAATTTTGAAAAAAATATGTAAATTTTTTCGCTCCCCAAACTATCGCTATAACTTTAAGTAAGCATAGCTTATCATATACTATGCAATTTGTAAAGAGTTTTTTCACAAAATTTTCACATTTCTATCACAAAATCAAAACTTTACTTGTTTTTATACCCGTCGTACGCGTCTTTATTGCGGGTTTTGACGCTGATATTGCCGTTTTTTTGACTCAGGATATTTGTAAACCGTCATAAATAAAAAACGGCGGGATTAACCGCCGTTTGAGTTTATACTTTATCAGTTGGTTTTTGGGATATAGCCGCGCATCACGATTTTCTGCGTAAGCTTTGGGCTTTCGAGTTCTACGGCCATGACAGAGTGCCCCCTGGTTTCGGCCTCATCGGCAATGAAAAACGCGTACCCGCCGCACAAATCGGCTTGCGCCCAGTTTGAAAGCTGCTTGACCTCGGTGAGCCTAACCGCCTCGTCCGAGCTGTCGAGCGGAACCATATAGGTCTTGTTGTCGGACACGTAAACGGCGTTTCCGTCCTGTATGCCCGTCAAAGTGATGGCCTTTGACTCCTTTGAGATAACGAGCGGCGTAGAGGATTTTGTCGCCGGGTCAAACAAATTGAGCGAATAGTTGGCGCTTTCGTAAACCAAAAGCTTGCCGTCAGTGCCCAAATAGCTCGAGGGAACATAAGTGGAAAGCTTGGTTTTTGTACCGTTTAATGTCAGCGAATAAACGCCCTGCGACTCGAAATTGTAGGTCGACGTCACGGAATAGTATAAAACCCCGTTTTGGGCGTTGACCAGAGAGTAACGCACGCTTGTTTGCGACTGGCCTTCGACGGTGGGGTTGTCCTCAACCAATTTCGGTTGCCCGCCGAAAACATAAGAATAAATGTCATTCGACGAGTTTGTGAAAAACGCGTTGCCCGTAGTGTCGTATTTTATGCTCGCGACGCCTTCGAAAACAAGCGAAGGGGTAACATTTTCTTTAGACAAATCGAGCAAATAAAGGTTGGAGTTTTGCACGAAAGCGGCATAAGGCCTGCCTCCGACCTCAGCCAAGGCTACAGTGTAGCTGTTTTTGTCAAATATATAATGGTGCTTTGTGTCGGTGCCGTCAAGCTTGCAGCTTTTGAGCGCAAGCCTTGTGTACTGCGCCGCGCCGTCGCGGTCAATGGTGGTGTCGGGCGTCGCGTAATATATCCTGTCGCCGAAAATAAAAATGCCGTTGAGCTTTTTTTCGGTCGTGTTGGCGGTATAAACCATTTTTGGAACCAAAACCTTGCTTGTGTTGTTGATAACTTCGACGGTGTTGGAAGACATCATAGCCTGCCTGAAATTTTCCAAAGAAATGCGGACTATCGAGCCTATTTCGACGCTGCCGTAAGTGTTATCGTTTGCGCTTGAGGCCTGACTGCCGTTTACATAATATAGATAGTCGCCCTTGACAACCGCAAGGCCGCCGTTGCTCTCAACCTCGCCGCTCGTGTCGCCAGTAAGGGGCGTAGCGGTGTAGTCTTCGACGGTGCACGCAGTCAAAACCAAAACCGCCGCCAAAAGCAAAACTAAAACCAACGCAAGTTTTTTAGCCATAATTTACTCCTTAGGAAATCTATTTTCAATGAAAAACATTATAACTTAGTTTGGGGATATTTGCAAGCGAAATTTTCCCTATCCGACCGTCAATCGGGCGTCCGTCATGCGTTTGCCCGTTTGGGCGTCCTGTGTAATCAGCCAAAAACCTCCGCCGACATCGAGGTACTGAGTGCGGTCCGGGCGCATGGCCGTTTTGGACGGGAGGGCGTAGCAAATATATTTCGGCCGCCCCTCTTCCAGAATAAGCCCCAGTGCGAAAAACTTGCCGTTTTTGCGCGTTATTTTAGCCCAAACCGAATTTCCTATTTTTTCGGTCAGCTCGCCATGGACGGGAAAAGTTTCGAAAATATCGGAAATTTCTTCCCTCACCGTCGTGTAATAACCGTCCTTTCCGTCGAATTTGCCTACCGCTTCCGAGTAGTTTTGAATGGCCTTGATTTTTTTGAGCGTTTCGCCGTCGGCGGGCGGGGCGGCGTTCTGCGTCCGCTCCTCTTCTATATAATAGTTGCCGCTGTTCATAATAAATTTTTCATATTCGGTAACGGGCGCTTCGGGATAAGGCGCGGCGGGCTTTTCCTCCTGCGCCGAAATTTCCGCTTCTTGCGCCGTGGCTTGGCCTTGGCTCTCGGTTATTTTCGACGGTTCTTCCGTTTCTGCAGCGGCACGCTTACTTGCCGCAACTTCTGCCGCTGGCGCCGGGCTTTCGCTTTGGTTTTCCGTTTTTTCGGGCGTCGCCATAGTGTATTTAACGGTCGGTTTAGGCTGCTCCATCAGCCCGTAACGGTAAGCCAAATCCTTGTTGATTTTTCCAGAAGCGTCGGCGAATCCCACTATAAATTTTTTTATGCGTTCAGCCGTAATAATGACGCTGACCTTTTCTATGGACGGTGAGGGGAAAATAATCTGCGGCCTCCTCTCAAACATAAAGTATTTCCCATCGGCAAAAACATAGACATACCAATTGCCCATGCGCATTGTGTCTATGTTGCTCAGGCTGAGCGACATTTTTGTGGCAGCCCCGTCGCACAAAAATTTAACGACGCCGCCCAAAGTTTTGCCCTTGGCCGTAAAAGTGCCGTCATATTCGTTTACCAGCAAAATTTTACGTTCATACATAGTAATACTTTATTAAAAAACCTCCGGTATAAGAACACCGAAGGTTTGTTGGTTTTTGGGACAATGTGTAATTTTCAGTCGGCGAATTCGTACTTCAGCACGGGGTTGCGCGCCGCGTTTACCTCGTCGGCGCGTCCGATTACGGTAGTCGTCGGGCAGTTGTGCAATTCCGCCCCGTCTTCAAAGGCCTTTTGCCTGATTTCCATCATCGCTTCGCAGGCGCGGTCGAGCGTTTCGACCGATTCCGTTTCGGTGGGCTCGAACATAAGCGCCTCATGCACTATTAGCGGGAAATACATCGTCGGCGGGTGAATGCCGTTGTCGATGAGTGCTTTGGCCACGTCAAGCGCGGACACTCCCGTTTTTTCTTTAAGCTCGGACAAACTCAAAACGAATTCGTGCATACAGATTCTGTCGTAAGCTACGGTATATTCCTTTTTAAGCCTTGCGAGCATGTAATTTGCGTTTAAGACCGCAAGCTGGCTTGCATTGCGGAGGTCTTTACCCAGTGTTTCGATATATGTAAGCGCTTTGAGGTAAACCGGGAAATTGCCGTAATTCGCCCTCACCTTGCCTATAGACTTGCTTTGGTCGTAGCCGTCGGGCGTTTTGCCGAAAACGGGCAGTGGCAGGTAGCTCGCCAAAAACGCTTTGCAGCCAACAGGCCCGCTGCCCGGCCCGCCGCCGCCGTGAGGCGTGGACATCGTCTTGTGCAGGTTGAGGTGCACCACGTCGAAACCCATGTCGCCCGGGCGGCAAATGCCCATAATCGCGTTGAAGTTTGCACCGTCGTAGTAGCAAAGCCCGCCCGCCTTATGGATAATCTCGGTGATTTGAAGTATATTCCTGTCGAAAAGCCCCAGTGTGTTGGGGTTTGTGAGCATAAGCCCCGCGGTGTCGTCGCCGACGAGTTTTTTAAGCTCAGTGATATCCACTCCACCTTGCCCGTCGCTCGGGCAGGTCACTATTTCAAAGCCGTTCATATTTGCGCTCGCGGGGTTTGTGCCGTGCGCCGAATCGGGAATAATAATTTTTGTCCTGTTAACGTTGCCCTTGTCAAGGTGGTATGCCTTGATAAGAGCTATACCCGTATATTCGCCGTGCGCGCCCGCCGCGGGCTGCAATGTCATCGCATCCATGCCCGTAAGCACGCAAAGCTTGTCGATAAGCTCGGTAGTCACCTCGTTGCAGCCCTGCGTTTCATTGGGCTGCTGCGACGGGTGAACCCTGTTGAATCCGTCAAGCGAGGCCACGATTTCGTTTACTTTGGGATTGTATTTCATAGTGCAGCTGCCCAGCGGGTAAAAGCCTGTGTCCACGCCGTAACTCATGCGCGACATCTCGGTGTAGTGGCGCACTATGTCCACCTCGGCGGCTTCGGGAAGTTCCGCGTCACGCGAGCGTTTCTCTTTGAGTTCGTAGGAAGGCACGCCGCTCGGGTCGAGCTCGAAAGCCCTTCTGCCTTTTACGCTTATTTCGAATATCAGTTTCATATCAGGCGTTTACCTCCTCGTAAGCTTTGACAACCAAATCCAAAGCCTTTTTGTCGGCTTTTTCAGTCACGCACCAAAGCGAGCCGTCGGGCGCGGGAAGCCCTCCCAAAATACCCTCGGCGGCAAGCAGTCTGTTCCATTTGGAGCTGTCGCCCGAAACGACGAATTCATGGAAAAACTCACCGTCGAATTTCAGCTTGGCTCCCGCATTAACCAGTTCGGACGCCAGGTAATGCGCTTTGTCCACGCATTGGCGGGCAATTTCCTTTAGGCCCTCTTTGCCCACAGTGGCAAGGTAAATAGTCGCTATCAAAGCGTTGAGCGCCTGGTTGGAACAAATGGATGACAACGCTTTTTCGCGGCGGATATGTTGTTCGCGCGCCTGCATCGTCAAAACAAAGCAGCGGTTGCCCTTGGCGTCGTTGGTTTGGCCTACAATCCTGCCCGGCATGCGGCGCATAAGCGCTTTCGAGCAGGTCAGAATCCCCACCGTCGCCCCGCCGTAAGCCATGGGCAAGCCCAGAGGCTGCCCCTCGCCGACCGCGACGTCGGCGCCGCACTCCTCGGGAGTGGGCAAAATCGCCGCGGCTATCGGGTTGAATATGTAAACGAATTTGATATTGTTGTTTTTCGCCATGCCGCCTATGGCTTTCATGTCCTCAATTAGCCCGAAATAGTTGGGGCTTTGGGCGACCAAGCATGCCGTGTCGTCGTCTATCGCCGACGCGGCCATATTCAGGTCGACAAGCCCGTCCGACGCGGGAACCACCTCGATTTCAAGGTTGTGCGAGCGGCAGTAGGTGCGCATAACCGCCATGTATTGGGGGTTAACCTGCCCCAGCACCAGCGCCTTCTTTTTGCGGTCGCAGCACATCACTATGGCTTCCGCCGCAGCCTGCGCGCCGTCGTACATAGACGCGTTGCTTACGTCCATGCCTGTTAATTGGCACATCAAAGTCTGAAACTCGAAAATCCCCTGCAAAACGCCTTGGGCGATTTCCGCCTGATAAGGCGTGTAGGCGGTGACGAATTCGGCGCGCCCGGCAAGCGAGTTTACGCAGCTCGGAATTATATGGTCGTAAATTCCCCCGCCGCATAAAACCGTGTCGTAAATTACGTTTTTGGCCGCCCTTTTTCTCATTTGCTTTTCGACGGCGTATTGGCTTTTACCTTCGGGCAAGTCAAGAGATTTTAAGAAAATATCACGCGGGACGTCCCTGTAAAGGTCGTCCAGGCTTTTAACGCCGACAACGCCGAGCATTTTTACTATCTCTTCTTCCGTGTGCGGAGTATATTTTGACATATTTTCTCCTTAAAACTATTTCTTGACCATTTTGAGGTAATCTTCTTCGGACATAAGCTCTTCGACCTCGCCCAGTTCAACCTCGATTAGCCAAGCGTCGTACGGCGCTTCGTTGATAAGCTCGGGCTTGTCAAGCAGCTCTTCGTTGACGGCCACAACCTTTCCCGAAACCGGCGAGAAAATTTCCGAAACCGCCTTAACCGACTCGACGTCGGAAAAAGATTTGCCTATTGTGACCTTATCGCCCACTTCGGGCAATGAAACATAAACGATGTCCCCCAGTTCGCTCTGGGCAAAGTCGGAAAGGCCGACCTTCGCGGTATTGCCCTGACGGCTCACCCATTCGTGGGTTTTTGAAAATAGTTTCATGGTTGATATTTTCTCCTTTATAATTTTTTTAGTTGCCGCGTTTATAAAAAGGCATTTTTACGACCTCGGCCTTAAGGCGTTTGCCCCTTACGTCGATTTCGACCTTGTCGCCGTTGAAATCCTTTTCTATTCTGACCATCGCGATGGCTTGCCCCAGCGTCGGCGAATGGGTGCCCGTCGTTACGAAGCCGATTTTCCTTTCGCCGTCGTAAACGTCGCAGTGCTCGCGCGCGATGCCCCTGTCTAAAAGCTTGACGCCTTTTCTTTTGTATTTGGGCGCGTTCGACTGCAATGCCCTCTTGCCGATAAAATCCTTATCCATTTTTATAAATATATTAAGCCCCACCTCGGTGGCCAAAAAATCCTCGTTCAGCTCGTGCCCGTAAAGCGGCATCGCGGCCTCGAAACGCAGGGTATCC
>DAITPX010000023.1:0-12121 GCA_036833365.1 Clostridia bacterium
TTTTATTATACCATAGGAGTCTTTTTTCCCGTCTGCTTTTTTGGGTTCAGTTCAAAATGCGTTGCCTTTTTGCTATTGTGGAAGCTTAAAAAATGGTATAATGAAAAGGGTGTAAAATGTTAAGAAACAATACAAATATGCAGAATAAATTAGATACTGTCGACATGAGTTTACAAAAGCAGAACAAAGAAGTATTGCACTGGTGTCAAATGGTTGGACCGAAAAGAATGGAGATAAGTGTTGGTATTGCAACTCGTTATGCTAAAAATTCCTCCTCTTTACTCGCCGCTGTTCATATCCGTTGCTTTGCTATCTGGGTTAATATTCTCGCATGAAGCTTATGTCGACACTATCTAATATCAAGAGGGCAAAGTGAGGGTGTTTGTTCTTTAAGCGGGAGGAAAAAATGCATTACAATAGCTTAATCATCGACGACGAAAAAATACTTGCGGACAGTACGTCGGAGTATTTTAACTTATTTGGAGTATCCGCCGCAGCGGTATACAGCGTCAAGGAATGCCGGGAGTTCTTCATGCGGGATACGGCGGATTTACTGCTTTTAGACATAAACCTCGGCGACGGCTCCGGTTTCGAGCTTTGCAGGGAGCTCAGGGAGAAAACACAGATCCCCATACTGTTTATTAGCGCGAGAAAAAGCGACGACGATAAAATCATCGCACTCGGCATAGGCGGCGACGACTATATACAAAAGCCCTATTCCCTGTCCGTGCTGCTTGCCAAGGTCAAGGCCGTCCTCAAAAGGTACGGGAGCGCCGCCCAAAGGGATTGGTCCGACGGCCGCCTCAATATAGATTTTAACAGTAAAAAAGTTACGGTTAACGGCGTTCCCGTAAAGCTCAAGGCGATGGAATTTAAGCTTATCTGCTATCTGGCGCAAAACGAAGGGCGCGTAGTAGGCAAGCAGGAGCTGTTCGACAAGGTTTGGGGGGACGCCTTTACGGGCGACGGAACGCTGAATGTACACATCCGGCGCCTCAGGGAGCTCATAGAGGAAAATCCCAACGAGCCGGAATATATAGAAACGGTATGGGGAGACGGGTACAGGTTCGAGAGGGCGGGAAAATGAGGATTAAAGCTTTCCTTACGGCCATGATTTTGGTATTTGCCATGGAGATTGCCGGAGCTGTCTTATACCTTACGGCAAAGCCGGAAATTAAACAGGACGCCGTTGCGGTCAACGATATCGTGCAAACGGTGAACGCGTACTGGCCGGATATAAAATCCGCGCCGCTGCCCGCCGGACCCGATTATACGGTTGTTGACGCGGACGGGAATATAATATACCGCACCAGAGAGGGCTTATCGTCCTCCCTCAGCGAGGCCGTAAGAAACCGTGACACCATTCTCGATGTCGGCACAGGCGGCGCGGCAGAGGGCAAAATATTTTTCCATAACGACAGCGCGGAGCGTTTGACTGACGCACGGCGCACGGCGGCAACCGTACTTATCACTGCGCTTTGTATCCAGGCGGTATTGTGCCTTGGATATGTCCTGTATCTCAGGCGTACAGTGTTCCGTCCGTTTTTCCGGCTTAAGGGCTTTGCCCTGCGCGTTGCGGGCGGCGACTTGGATATTCCGCTCGGTATGGACAGGCTTAATGTGTTCGGAGCCTTTACCGAAAGCTTCGATATTCTTCGCGCGGAGCTCAAAAAAGCGCGCGAGGCAGAGGCGGAAGCAAACAAAAGCAAAAAAGAGCTCGTAGCCAAGCTTTCACACGATATCAAAACGCCCGTAGCGTCTATAAAATCGGTATCGGAAGTAGGCCGCATTACGGCAGCAACGGAAAAGGATAAAAGGAGTTTCGGCTTGATCGAGGATAAGGCCGACCAAATCGACGCGCTTGTATCCAACCTGTTTCAGGCCGCGCTCGAGGATCTACAGCAATTGTCCGTCGAACCAAAGGACTACGCAAGCTCAAAGCTTGCCGTTATGCTTAAAAAAGCGGATTATTTAAACCGTGCCGAAATCCCTAAGCTCCCCGCCTGCCTTCTAAGCTTTGACGAACTGCGCTTACAGCAGGTTTTTGACAACATCATTTCCAATTCGTATAAATACGCCGGCACCCATATAACCGTAACCGCAGAAGAGGCAAACGGAAGCTTTTTCGTGCACATGGAGGATTACGGGGGCGGCGTAGATGAAAACGAGCTGCCTTTTCTCTTTGAAAAATTCCGCCGCGGCAAGAACGCGGAGGGCAAGGAAGGCGCGGGGCTGGGGCTTTTCATTTCACGGTACCTGATGCGGCGGATGGGCGGCGATATGTCCATAAAAAATACGGATAGCGGTTTGTCCGTTACGGTCACGGTCAAGATGAGCGGCAAATAAATATTTAAGGAATTGTTAAGGATTCGGTAAAGACTGTTAAGGTTTTGCCGTGGTAAAATTCATGGTATAAAGGAGGCATAATAAATGAACGAAATAATTATTGCCACGGATAAGCTGTGCAAGACATTCTCGAGCGGCGGAGCGCAGCAGCATGTACTCAAAAACCTTGACATCAAAATCAAAAAGGGCGATTTTACCGTAATCATGGGCGCGAGCGGCGCGGGAAAATCCACGCTTTTGTACGCACTGTCCGGCATGGACACGCCGACGCTCGGCACAATCCGGTTCGGCGGCGAAGAAATTTCCAAATATAGCAGCGACAGGCTCGCGGTTTTCAGGCGCAGGCATTGCGGTTTTGTGTTTCAGCAGATCTATCTCATAGACAATATGTCGGTTATGGACAACGTGCTATGCGCGGGGCTTCTTATATCCGGCGACCGTAAAGCAATAGCCGCCCGCGCCAAAAAGCTGTTTACGGAGATGGGCATAGACGAGACCGCACAGAAGAAATTCCCGACACAGCTTTCGGGCGGCGAGGCCCAGCGCGCGGGTATTGTGCGCGCGCTTATCAACGAGCCGGAGGTTGTCTTTGCCGACGAGCCGACGGGCGCGCTGAATTCCGCTTACGGCAAGGATGTGCTTGACACCCTGACGCGCATAAACAAAAACGGGCAAAGCGTAATAATGGTAACGCACGACCTCCGTTCCGCGCGGCGCGGCAACCGTATTTTGTATATAAAAGACGGCGTAATATGCGGCGAATGCGATTTGGGCGGCTATATCCCGGGCGAAAAACGGAGACACGAAAAAATCACGGCGTTCCTTGCGGAAATGGGGTGGTAAAATGTATAAATCACTATTGCTCGCGTGGTCGAATATCCGCAAAAACAAGGGACAGACAGCAATTATGTTCACTGTTCTTTTAATAGCAGCCGTATTTATGCAAATCGGGCTCATCCTGACCTTTGATTATCAGCAGAATTTCGACCGCAGGGCTGCTCTTACGAATTCGGAGGACGTCGTTTTTTCCTACCAGACGCGCGACGAGGCTCAGATAGAAAAATGGCAGAACATCATACTCGACGACGAGCGTACCCAAACGCTGGAAACACAGTACGTACTGTGCGGCACCCTGTCGTACAAATACGGCGCCGGCGATATGAACACTCACATAGTCATTTTACCGGTGAACGCCGAACGCAATCTGGGGCAATTCCGGTTCGTGGAAAAGGACGATTCGCAGGGCGACGACGCTATCTACCTGCCCTACCTTATGAAAACCGGTGGAGGCCATAATATAGGCGACAGCTTCAAACTGAAGATCAAGGGGAGAGAATATGATTTTACTGTGGGCGGCTTTTATGAAAACGCCATGATAGGCTCCTTTAACGGCGGTATATCCTCATTCCTGCTCACTGAAAATATGTACGGGCGCTTAGATAGAGAAACGGATATCCAGGGCGTACTGTTTTCGGTTAAATTATACGACGGTGCCGACGACACGGCTTATCACGACGAGGTGGGAAACCTGCTAAGCGCCGATGGCAAAAATCTCGATTTTAATTCGTCTAATTATTCGCTGGCAAAAACCGCACGCACCCTGACGGCAACTATCTGCTCTTTGATTTTCCTCGGCGTCGCCCTGCTTATAACGACGATTGCGCTTGTCATCACCATGTTCCACATATCTAACGGTATAGAAGAAAACATGAGCTCCTACGGCGCTTTGAAATCGATAGGTTATACCGGCGCCCAAATAATCCGCTCGCTGCTGCTCCAGTTCCTTATGCTTTCGAGCGTCGCGGCACTTGCGGGTATTGCTGTTTCCTATGCTCTTCTGCCGCTTGTCGATATGCTGCTTGTTATGCAGACCGGGCTTATCTGGGAGTACGCCTTCAATGCTTTGCCCGTCTTTGGCGTGCTTGCCGCTATACTCGGTACGGTTGCGCTGACCGCATACTTAGCAGCGGGCAGGCTGCGCCGCCTTCAGCCTATAACCGCGCTGCGGCAGGGGGTATCCACGCATAACTTCAAGCATAATCCCTTGCCTCTCGACAAGAGCCGGGGACATATAGGATTTCTCCTTGCGATGAAAGCGGCCTGGCTTAATGTTAAGCAAAACGCGGCTATCTTCCTGATCGTGTTTGTATTATCTTTCTCAGGCGTTTTTATGAGCGTTATGCTGCAAGCCTTTGTCATCGACTACGCCCCTACGCTCAGCTTTCTCGCGGGAGAGCAGGCCGACGCGGCACTGTATACCTCGGCCGAGGATGCCGACGAGGTGTTCGCCGCGTTGCAAAAACGCCCGGAAATACAACGGGTTTACCGTTACCAGGATGCTAAAACCCTGCTCGGCGGCGAACAAATACTAACCTATCTTATAGACGACAGCAATGACCTCAATAATCCCGAAATATGCTACGACGGAAGGCTTCCAAAGCACCCCAATGAAATCGCGCTCGGCGGTGCCGCGGCAAAGGCAAAAGGCCTGAGAATAGGCGACACCGTTGTAATAAAGCAGGACACAAAGCAAGCCGAATACTATATCACCGGTTTCATCCAAAACAGCAACCACCTTGGGAAAGACGCGGTTATGCTCAATTCCGGATATGAACGCATCGCTACGGCTCCTTTGATCGGAGGCTTTTATATGCTGCTGCATGACGGCTACGACATTAACGAGTTTATAGATTCCGTAACTGCCGACGGCGATACCGCGGGAAAAATAGCCGTATCCGTGAATATCCGTGAGGTAATCGCGGGAGTGCTCGGCGTGTACACCTCCCTGGTAGCCGCGCTCGTTATGGCGTTTCTCGTGATAGTGCTCGCGATAATTGCGCTTGCCATATATTTAATGGCCAAAACCTTCCTGATACGCAAGAAAAAGGACCACGGCATACAAAAGGCTCTCGGCTTTACGACGCGTCAGCTTGTTTTGCAGACGGCGCTCGGCTTTATGCCCGTGGTGCTCATCGCTGCGCTCGTTGGCTTTAGCGTCGGCATAGCGGCGATTAATCCTTTGCTTACGCTCCTTTTCAGCGGAATCGGAATAATGAAGGCGACGTTCGTTATCCCAGCCGGGCTTACTGCTGCCTTCGCCGCGGCGATAATTATTTTCTCCTTCGCCGTAAGCTGCCTGGTGTCGCTCCGCATACGCAAAATCACCCCCCGCGCGCTCATAGCGGGCGAATAGATAAAAACAGGATGTTATAGAAAAGGGTGATAAAACAGGTCTATATTATCTCCGCTCGAGTTATTACAATCCGGAGACAGCCAGATTTTTAACCGAGGATATGTTCTCCGGGTATTATACCGACCCGCTGTCGCTCAACAAGTACACCTACTGCCACAACAACCCTGTTAACTACTATGACCCCGACGGACATTTTGTCTTATCATTGTTAGCAACGTTAGGAATTGCAGCTTTGATAGGAGCCGGCATCGGAGTTGTAGGGACTTTTGTGGGCGACATTGCTAATTGGGCATTTACAGGTGAATGGGCATGGTCGTCTTGGGAAACTTATTTAGGTAATGCTATCGGCGGAGCAGTTGGTGGCTCATTATCCTTAATACCTGTTATAGGACCGTTTGCTGGAACTGTTATTGCCGGAACTTTAGGAACGTTTTCTGGACTTACTATCGGAAAGGCTACAGGCAGTAATACAATGTCATGGGGCGAAATTGGAATGATGACAGTAATTTCCTTTGGTGTAAGTTTGGCAACGGCAGGAATGACAAGGTATTTAAAGATACCGGATGCTACAAAAGGCAGCCATAGTTGGCAACAGGTATTTAAATCCGGACTTACAAAAACGCTCAGATACGGTTTTAGAATGTCGGGTACGACCTTATTAAAGGGCGCAGGTTATTTACTGATATCCGGATTTTCAACAGGCTTTTTAGCAAGTAATGCTTTGCAAGGTTTTATTAATGCGCAATTTTACGTATGGAATAAAAGAAAAGGAAATTATATTTTTGGGTCGGCATATGTATAGCCTATATCGTGCGACTATATGAAGGAGGTTGTTTATGGATATGAATATTAATATTAGACCTAAAGGTAAAATGTATATTTTTGGATTGGTTTTAATTTACATTTTTCTTAGTGGAATACTTGCTTTCAGTATATTATTTATTTTAGAAAAAATATATTGGGCTTTGTTACTAGAAATATTGCCTATTGTATTAATATTTTTACAAACACGAGAGGTAATATTATATAAAATACGTCTGACGGATACAAAAATTTATCTTGCAGCAAATAGACAGTTGTTTATGATAAGACATAACAACCTTAAAATAAGCTATAAAGGTCTAAAGTCGATCCAGTATTTTTTAGGTTTTGAAACAATAGGTCTCATCTCGGCAATAGCGTTGGTTTACGAAAACGATAAATTAAAATATCTTGATGTATTAAGATTTAGCGATAAGCAAGTAGATATAATTATGGGGCATATAAAAGACTTGGCTGAAAAATATAATTCATATCCTATAGAAATTAAGCCCGACGAAATTCAAAAAGGTTTTAAAAGAAAGCATTGATAACGCTGTAATTTGACTATACTCCGCTCCGAGAATAGGAGCGGGTATAATACTGGAACTATCGGTGTAATTTTAACTGGTATGGCAGCTACAAAAATAGTTGCCGTCGGCGCACTTGCATTTAACCAATTTGCATTTATTACTGCGCCTATATTGGGTATCGCAATGGAAGGGATAGAAACTGTACCAGATGGAAATAAAACCAAACCCCAAAAACCAGGAGAAACACCAAGGCATCCTTACGGACGAATAGGGTTTCAATGGTTGGTGTCTTTTAATCGTAATATCGCATGGTACTATAAACTTTTGAATTTCTAAGCAAGGAGTTTAGCGTTTCGTAATAAATAAAGGAGTGAATCATGGAAGAAATGAAAACAGAACCGCATAAAATTTTGCAATGTGGCTGAACCCAACTTTCAAGGTAAAGGTGTTGAAATTCGTTTCAAGATTTTTCTTTGGAGTGGAATCGGATTGCTTCTGCTAACACTTATTAGTGGCGGATTTTCAATTTATTATATGCTAAACATTTTCTTCGCAGAGGTTGTTGCATTTCAACTTTATATATGCGCTGTAATATTTACGGTCGGTGGCGGTGGGTCGTTGTTGTTGACATCGCAGTATCATAAGAGATTTCTCATGTGGCTTAGAGAGTGTAAAAATATTGTCACAAGAATAGATACAATTAACAAATACAATAAATAACGTAGATGGAAATTAGTATCACATCATACTTTACCTGGTCACAAAAGCAACACTTTATTTGTCATAAAAACTTAATACTCATAAGATTATGAAAAGAATAATTAAACAACAAGATAGGTTTCGGTAAGGTAAAAGGCCGCTTGGGAATAAAATCTCAACGGCTTTTGCCGCTTATCTAAATAAACTGGTGAATATGACCCTGTGGGCAATATCAGGAGCAAGACAAAGGGCGGCGTTACCGCGACGTATACTACGATACCGCAAACGGTAATTACGACAGGCTGACAAGTATCACATTTACACTTAAAGAAATCGATTATCTCGGTTTCTTTTTTTGTGGTATAATATTAAATGAAAATCAAATTTATTTTGCGAAAGTTATGTCGTTATAGTCTCATGAAGCGAATTACAAAAAATTTAATGCGACTTGAATATAAGAACTATAACAAATAAATAGTTATAAATATTAAAGAACATTAAAGGAGAATATAAACCATGGATATTCTAACTGCGATTAAAAACCGTCATTCGGTGAGGGATTATACCGACAAGCCGATTGACGCCGAAACAATACGCAAGCTCAAAGCTGAAATTGACGCATGCAACAAGGAAAGCGGGTTGAACATTCAACTTGTCACGGGCGAGCCCAAAGCGTTCAGCGGTTTTATGGCGCATTACGGCAAATTCAGCGGAGTGCGCAATTACATCGCTCTCGCGGGCAAAAAGAGTCCCGATTTTGATGAAAAATCCGGTTATTACGGCGAACGCATAGCCTTAAAGGCCCAAACACTGGGACTCAACACCTGTTGGGCCGCCATGACCTTCAGCAAGGGCGCTGCAAAACAAGCCCTCTCAATCGGCGCCGGCGAAAAATTTGGTTGCGTTCTTGCGCTGGGCTACGGAAAAACCCAAGGCATTCCTCACAAAAGCAAGCCTTTGGCAAACTTATTTATTGCAGACGACGGCGAAATACCCGAATGGTTTGAAAAGGGAATCGAGGCGGCTGCGCTCGCGCCGACGGCGACAAACCAGCAGAAGTTTATATTCATTCTTTCTAAAGGAGTCGTGACTTTGAAAGCTACGGGCGGCTTTTACTCCAAAGTTGATTTGGGAATCGTGAAATACCACTTTGAAATAGGCTCGGGAAGAAAAATTTAAGTGTATTTTCGAACCTACGCTTTGAGTTTAAAAACGTAAAGTGTTTTTAACGTCTTTCTGATAGAAAGTGGAAACTTAATTTTCTTAGTAATTCTCGCCGCGGTTTTGTTTCACTAAAAAGTTAAATTTTACAACGAATGTAAAAGCCATAAACGGTAAAACCGCGCAAGGGATTTCTTTAAGATTAACAATAACGCTAAGAATGGAAAGGTCATTATGAATGAAACTTTGTAAAAATGAATTTGGATTTTTATTACTGGTCGTACCAATGTCCGTTGAATAACGGAATGTTAAAACTGCTGGCTGATTATCAAACAAAATTTAAAATAAGGACATTCGATATTTCCGACAAGCCCGATATGGCAAAGGCGCAGAGGATGTTTTTTCCTACGCTTACGGTTGTAAACGGCCGTCGCTATTTCAGTCCGATTAAGCGCAGCTTTTTAGAAGCGCTTTGCGAGGGCAAACTGCCTCATGAAACGCCTTATTCTCCGCTTTTGGGAAAAGAGCTATTTACAGGTAAAATTCTTCCTTTGACGCCCGCCAATTATCACTTGGTGTCGGGCTGCACGGGCTGGGGCGGCATTGAAAACTGCGAAAAAAAACGCTCTTTCCTCAGCCGCTGCGGGCTTGATGTTTGCGGTTTTGTCACCCTTGACGCCGACGGTAAACTTCTTGGCGGCGCCGAATTTATGCCGTCGTGCCTTGTGCCATACGATATACCGAAGGGCCCGAAAACGGCGTTTATTACCTGCGTATACCTTTCCGACGAAAAATTCGATTACAAAACTGTGCCGCTAAAGGAACTGGAAAAATATCTAGGAAAATGTTACGACAAAGTACTGGTTGTTTCAGATAAAACTGGCGTTTTTCCCAACGGCGACAAGGAGTTTTTCGAAAGAAACGGTTACTCCGACGACGGCGTGATTTCCGTCGAACAGGGCTATTGCGAGCTGCACCTTATGTCGAAGGAACTGTGATATTTATATATGTGTTTATCACACTTTAATAAAAAACGAATTTTGTTATAACTATTTTGACTATAATATCAAAGTGTGATAAAATATTGCTTACGGAAGAAGATATAATGAAAGAACAAATAGAAGAAATCAGGCGGGACATAAAAGACCTCGCCGCGGGCAAGGTGGCGATCGTCGCCGCATCGAAAATGCAGCCCGTAGAAAAAATGAACGAGCTTTTGCAGTACGGCGTAAACACCGTGGGCGAAAACAAAGTACAGGAGCTTTTGGCAAAATATACGCCGGACACCAAGCTGGAGTGGCAGTTTATCGGCACATTGCAGACCAACAAAGTCAAGTATATTGCCGACAAGGTCAGCTTAATACAGTCGCTGGACAAAATTTCTTTGGTTAAAGAAATTCAAAAGCAATGCCAAAAAATAGGCAAAATAATGCCCGTCCTAATCGAAGTCAATATCGGCAGGGAAGAGCAAAAAAGCGGGATTTTGGAGGAAGAACTGTCCGATTTTATCGCGGAAATAAAAAAATATTCCAACATAAAAATCTCGGGGCTTATGACGGTTATGCCCATAGGAGCCTCCGACGAGCTTTTCCGCCGCATGAATGAACTGTTTTTAAAATGCAAGCGGGACTATACCGATATCGAATGGAAATGGCTGTCCATGGGCATGTCCGCGGACTATAAAATCGCTTTGAAAAACGGCGCTAATATGATAAGAATAGGCGAAAAAATATTCGGCAAAAGGAAATATAGCTAAAATGAACAATTGGAGCGGCAAAAAACTCGTTACCGTGGTTTTGTCCATAATCATACTGGGAGTGGTTTTGGATCAAGTCACGAAATTTTATTTCGAAAGCATAAAAAGCGGCCTGCCTATTTACCTATTCGGAGACGTGGGCTTTGTCTGGCGCGAAAACTACGGCGGGGCGTGGAGCATTTTATCCGGCAAATCAGTTACTTTTTTTATAATAACTCTTTTGGGATTGCCGCTGTTCGCTTTTTTGCTTTATCTCGCGCGGAAAAAAAGCACTGTAGGCATAGTAGGTTTTTCCATGGCGATTTCGGGCACGCTAGGCAACGCCGCCGACCGCCTGTTTAGAGGAGAAGAATTTTATTCCGGCGCTGTGAGAGATTTTTTGTCGGTAGGCAATTGGTTTCCGGTTTTTAATGTCGCCGATAGCTGCCTGACGGTTGGGGTGGCGTTGGTCATACTCGCCATGATTTTCTTCGATGACGACGCAATCGTCGCAAAAAGAAAAAAGCGGCCCGAAAACGGCGCCAGCTCCGATGAATAAGGTTTTAAATTCCGTTGTCGACGAAAACTGCGGCGGCGAAAGGCTGGACGTAGCTGTTGTCGAGTTGTTCGGCAATTTTTCGCGTTCGGCCGCCAAAAAGCTTATCGAAAGCGGCAACGTTTCGGTCGATGGAGAAATCGCGCCGAAAGCCTCACGGCTTGTAAAGACAGGAGAAACCGTAGCCGTTATTTGCCCTGAACCCGTAAAAACCGATATTCCTGCACAAGATATTCCACTGGACATAGTTTTTCAAAATTCTTCTTTACTTGTTATAAACAAACAACAGGGCATTTCCGTCCACCCGTCAAACGGGATTTACGAAGGCACGCTAGTCAACGCTCTGCTTTTTCATGTGAGCGATTTAAGCGGGATAAACGGCGAGCTGCGCCCGGGCATAGTTCACAGGCTGGATAAAGACACCTCAGGACTGATGCTTGTCGCAAAAAACGACGTTGCGCATCGCGCGCTTGCCGAGCAAATCGCATCGAAAACGTGCAAACGGATTTATTACGCGCTTTTGGAAGGTGTTGTGAAAGAGGATAGTGGCAATGTAGACCAGCCAATCGGGCGGAGTAAAACCGACCGGAAAAAAATGGCAATCGACCCGAACGGGCGCAGCGCTGTGACGAATTTTGAAGTTTTGCAAAGATACGAAAAAAACACTTTGGTAAAATTCGAGCTAAAAACTGGGCGCACGCACCAAATAAGGGTACATGCCAAGTTTACGGGGCACCCCGTCGTGGGTGACAAAACCTACGGCTTCAAAAACCAGCGTTTCAAGCTGGACGGGCAGCTGCTCCACTCCAAGCAAATAGGATTCACAGACCCCGAAACGGGCAACGCGCTTAGCTTCGACAGCCCGCTTCCCCAGTGTTTTGAAAGGGTTTTGAAAATTCTCGAAAACGAAAAGATATGAAAGATTTACTGTCTCTTAACAACTTAAACCGCTCTGAAATAAGCATTTTAGCCGACCTTTCCGTCGAAATGAAGCGCTCGGCACAGGCAAAATTCAAGCGTTCTTCGCACATGGCGGGCAAAACCTTGTCTGCGCCGCCGAGGACGACTTTGATTTTACGGCAATCGCGCTGGCGTACAAA
>DAITPX010000024.1:0-12093 GCA_036833365.1 Clostridia bacterium
GCGGTAATAGGCACAAAGGACCTTGTCCACAAGGCGGCGCAGACAAAAATAGCGAAAACAAAGCAGCAGGTGTTTTTGACGCCCGAGCCAGGCGAATACGTGGTGCACGAGTTGCACGGCATAGGCATGTGCGAGGGCATCCAAACCATAAAAGGCAGTTGGGGAACGAAGGACTTTATCGTGGTGCGCTACCGCGACGGCGACAAGCTTTACGTACCCGTCGAAGCGAGCAACCTGCTTTCGAGGTTTGCGGGCGGCGACGCTTCTCCGCGGCTGTCGAAAATAGGCGGTGCGGAGTTCGAGCGCGTCAAGGCCAAGGTAAAAGCGGGCATTAAGGAAATGTCCGTGGATTTGCTGAAGCTTTATGCCGCCAGGGACAATAAGCGCGGGTTTGCTTACAAAATCGACGGCTACCTCACGGGCGAGTTTGAGGCCTCGTTCGAGTTTGCCGAAACTCCCGACCAGCTCAAAAGCATAGCGGAAATCGATGCAGACCTCACAAGGGACAAAATAATGGACCGTCTTTTGGTGGGCGACGTGGGTTTCGGAAAAACCGAGGTGGCGCTTAGGACTGCGTTTAAGGTAATCGCCAACGGGTACCAAGCGGCTATTATGGCGCCGACGACGATTTTGGCAGAGCAGCATTACGAAACGGCAAGGGAAAGAATGAAAACCTTTGACATAAGAGTGGAATGCCTCAACCGTTTCCGCACCGCCGCCGAGCAGAAAGAGATTTTAAAAAACCTTGCCGGCGGCAATATAGACCTTGTGGTAGGCACGCACAGGCTGTTGGGCAAGGACGTGATTTTTTCCAGGCTTGGGCTTCTGATTTTGGACGAGGAGCAGCGCTTCGGGGTGGAACATAAAGAAAAACTCAAGGCAATCAAAAACAACGTCGACGTTTTGACGTTGTCGGCGACGCCTATTCCGCGCACGCTTCATATGGCGCTTACGGGAATGAGGGATATTTCCACAATCACCACGCCGCCAAAACAAAGGCTGCCGATAGAAACCTTTGTCGTCGAGGAAAGCGATGAAATGATACGTGACATAGTGATAAGGGAAATCAGCCGCGGCGGACAGATTTTTTTGGTTTATAACAGGGTGGACACGATAGAGCGCTACGCGGCCAAAATTCGCGCGCTTGTGCCCGAAGCCGACGTCGTGGTCGCGCACGGGCAAATGGACGGCGCGTTGCTTGAAAAAAGCGTGTACGATTTCTCCAAAGGGTTGCACAATGTGTTGATTTGCACGACTATTATCGAAAACGGCATAGATATTCCTAACGCCAACACCCTCATAGTCTACGACGCCGACAACCTGGGACTCGCCCAGCTTTACCAGCTTCGCGGGCGCGTTGGGCGGGGGGACAGGCAGGCCTACGCTTACTTGATTTATAAGGAAAACAAAATCGTCAGCGAAACGGCCTTTAAGCGCCTGACAAGCATTATGGAAAACAGCGAGCTGGGCAGCGGCTTTAAAATCGCCATGGCCGACCTCGAAATTCGCGGCGCGGGAAACGTTTTGGGAAGGGAACAGCACGGGCATATGCAAAAGGTGGGTTACGACATGTATGTCAAGCTGCTTGAAGAGGCGGTAGCCGAGCTTAAGGGGCGCCCCAAAGGCCGTGCACCCATAAGCACCAGCGTGGAAATCGACCTCGACGCCTACGCAAGCGACCAATATATCGCAGACGGCGAGGCCAGGATGATATTTTATCAAAAAATGGCAAACATTAGTACGTTGGAAGAAAAGAACGCGCTTTTGGGTGAGCTCAGGGAAATTTACGGCGAGCCGCCGCAGGAGGCCGTAAACCTATTGACAATAGTAACCATCAAGCTTTTGTCGTACAAAGCCGGCATCGGCGCTGTTGTTATGAACAAAGGGCAAGCAAAACTTTCATTTCAAAATCAATACGCTTTATTGAGAGCCGAGCTTTTCGACGCGGTGTCCGTTCATTCCGGCAAGGTAGAACTGGACAGCCGGGAGCCGATAGTTTACGTCAATTGCGGGCAAGCCACCGATAAAGAGGCGACGGATTTTTTGGAGAATTTTTTGACCGAAATCCAAATAAAACAAAGCGACGGCGCAGTAAGCTAAGCGCGGTTTGATAGCCGAAGTTAAATCCAAAGCGACATTTTGTTTGGAGAACGGCATTTTGCAAATAAACGGCTAATTAACAAATAATGAAGCCTTAAAGGCTTGCAAAAAAGAAAACCGTAAAAAAGGCGGGAGCTTTTTTGGAAAGGATAGAAGCGCGTTTTGCTAATAAGTAATAAAATTTCGCTCGAAAGCATTGCAAATAAAGGGATATTTTAGTATAATAACGGATAGCGGTTAAAGCTTTTGGCCGCAAAAAAAATTTTTATAGACCAAAGAATTTAAAGCCGCCTGAACCGTGGTTTTTATAGGAGAAGAAATAAATGGCAAAAACAAAAAGATTTATAGGTTTGATTTTGGCGCTTGTTATGTGCTTGACGCTTTTCGCCGGCTGCGCCTTGTTTACGCAGTCGACCGCCGAAGGGCGCGCTCAGGTGGCCATGGTGGTGGACGGCGAGGAAATCACTTTGGGGCAATTTCTTGACACCTTCAACAATTTATATAATAATTATTATTATTATATTTATTACGGGCAGTATACCGTCAGCGATATCGCCCAAATGTCCTACGACACGCTGGTCAACAGCTATCTGATACTGAGCGACTACAAAAAGATGGCCGACAGGGATGGGCTTACGTATGTTCATCCTTACACGGGCTACAAGGACGCTAAATATCTGTCCGAACAGGACATGGAATATATCATGAAAGGCGCCAAAAAATCGGTTTACGCTTCCTTTGACAACTCTTTGGAGACTCTGGTCAAAAACGCAGGGTATGACCTTAAGGACGCAAGCGAAGAGGAAACCGGCAGAACCGCGCCGACTTACGAAACGATAACCTCGATAATCGACGTAAAGCTTTCCATCACCAACAAAAAAGAAATCGACGACTATCTGGCTACGACGGCGGGCGGGACTGCGAGTGAGTATTGGACGACCGCCGACGGATATATTTTCGCCGATGCCTCCAGCCAGGCGCTTTTAGACCGCGTGGCGGCGCTTAACGGGCGCATAACCTTGAAGGAAGGGCAGGAAGCGGTCACCGCCGAACAATATATAAAGTATCAAAAGGAAGCCGTTGCGTCGATTAAGCAGTCGATTTACACAAGCTACGGGCTCGATTTGGACAAGTTTGTTACAATGCAAATAGAATCCACCGTCAATTCGCGCATAATCAACTCCGCGGCGGCCAAAATTTTCCAAAAGGACGTCGAATCCGATATTGACGGGCTTTTGCTTAAGCTTCAAAAGCACTACGCAACAAACAAGCAAAGCGCGGTCGAGCAATACACAATCAACCCGTCGGCATACGCGACTTTGGTAGAAGGCCTCAAAAATACAAGCGTGATTTACAATATCCCCGCGGAATATCAAGGCAAATATATTTTCGTCAAAAACCTGCTGGTGCCGTTCAGCGAAGAACAGCTTAAGCATTTAACAGAAAAGGAAAAGGAACTCAAGGAAGAGCAGGGGGACGACTACGACGAAGCGGAATATCTCGCATACAGGGGGCAATACGCGGCGAATATCGTCTTAGAAAACTTTTTGACGGGGCAAAACACTTCCAACGTGTTCACTTATAACGGAACGACGAAAAAAATCGAAATAAAGGCCGGGACGGTTTTGTCGAACGGGCTGAATGCCGTTAACAACGGAAACGATTTCACCGAGCTGATGTATAAATACAATTCCGACTCGGGGCAATTCGAAAATATATACGATTATGTCGTAAGAATCGGCGCGCCAGACGATTACACCGCGAAATGGGTGGAAGAATTTGTCGTAGCGGCCGAGGAAGCTTACGCCGAAGGTGAAGGCGGCATCGGAACCGCTGTGTCTGAATACGGCGTGCATATAGTTTATTTCGACAGCGTGGTGGCGGAGCAGCAGCCGAGCTTCACGCGGCAGAACATTTTCGATACAAGCACTTTCGAACACCGTTATTACAGCGCGTATTACGATGCGATAAGCGGAGCTTATGTAAACGACCAGATAGCGAATTTGAGAAAAACCGTAAACGTCACGCCGACCAAGGCGCTCAAAAACTTTTTGGCGTCAAACAGCCTGACGGTAGACACTAATATCGATTGATTAACAAAAAAATTAAGCCGCTTAACTTATTATTAGGTAAGCGGCTTGTTTATTTTTTTGGGGAGGTGAAAATTTATGTATGGCAATTTGATGAAAAAATTTGTGCCGCTGCCTAAAATCGAGGGCTTTGAAAATTATCTTTTTGTGGGGCCTCATCCCGACGACATAGAAGTCGCGTGCGCCCCGACAGCGGCAAAGCTGGTCGCGGCGGGAAAAAAGGTTACGTTTTTGGTCGCTACCGACGGAAGAGCGGGCACAACCGACCCCGGGATGGAAGAGGAAAAGCTCGTCCAAATCAGGCGGAAAGAAGCGGAAAACTCGGCGAAGCTTTTGGGCGCGGACATATTTTTTTTGGATTATCGCGACGGCGGCATGTATAGCGCCGAGGATTTGGCGAAATCGATAGCGAAAAAAATAGTCGGGGTCAAGCCGCAGATGGTTTTTGCGCCCGACCCGAATACGCGTTCGGAATGCCACCCCGACCATATCAAAACAGGCGAGGCAACGCTTTGGGCCGCCACATTAAGCGGTTTTTGTGGGTTTACAAAGCTTGCGGGAGCCAAAGGAGTACATTCCGTAGACGCGGTGGCGCTTTACTTTACCGACAGGCCAAACGCTTTTGTAAGCATAAAAAAATTCAGCCGCATGAGAAAAAAATGCTTGGAGCTCTTTCCCTCACAATTCGGCGAAAGCGATTTGAATATGCTGGGAAGATACTTAAGCCTTAGGGAAATCGGCTTAGGTTTGCCCCGGTTTATGGGCAGAGCGGACGGCTATAGGGTTATGGCGGCGGTCCACATGCACTGCGTACCCGAGGCGTCAAAGTGGTAAACAAATGTAAAAAAATGGTATTAAACGGTTCTTTTTACAAATAATAATAGCAAAATTATTGTGTAAAGGGTTTTCTTTGCAAAAGGACAAAAAATGAGCGAAACCGGAATTGTGCGAAGGATAGACGAATTGGGGCGTATCGTCGTGCCGAAAGAACTGAGAAACGCGCTGAGAATCCATGAAGGAAGCATGCTCGAGTTCAGCCTTTACGGCGACGGGCTGATGCTTAAAAAATATAACCCGCTCAATAGCGTCGGCGAAATTTCAGACCTTTTGGTGGGAACGCTGGCGAAAAAATTGGGCAGGAGAGTCGTAATTGTGTGCGACAATGAAGTTTTTTCGTCATCGGCTAAGGACTTTACCCCCGAAATGCTCGATCAGACAAAGCGCACCCAGTTCGAAACCAAAACCGAGATTGAAGGCGAGGAAAAAAATATTCTGGTAACGCCGATTGTTTCAGGCGGCGATGTTTTGGGAAATTTGGTTGTCGAAGGAAGCGTCACCGAGGAGGGGCGCGAACTGAGCATGTTCGCCGCCGAGCTTGTGGCAAATTATTACCAAAATTAATTTTATTATATATGAGAGCATGGCCAAAAGCATGCTCTTTTTTTATTTTACAGAGCTTGCAAATATTCTTTATCCAAGACCCAACAGCGGTTGCCATTTATAATATTAAGCCAAAGACAGGCGATATTATTTTATTGAAAAACGGTAATAAAACGGGTTCAATTGGGGGGTCTTTTTTGTAAAATATCCGAAAACTCAAGGAGCGGAGCTTTTTGTCAATTAACTGATTCAATTTGACAATCATACTCAAGTAAAAACTAACAGTCCTCCCGATGTTTTTTTGCGGCGCCGACTACATACACTAGTATATATGAAGACTATCAACCGTACCAGACACAACAGTTTTTTGGCCAGCGCGCTCATCATCAGCCTCGGAGGGCTTGTCTCCAAGCTTATGGGGGCGGTCTACCGTATCCCTCTGACAAATCTGATAGGCAGTTATGGCATGGGGCTTTACCAGCTTATTTTTCCGCCGTACATTATAGTTATGACTCTTGCTACCGCGGGCATACCCATAGCGGTTTCGAGGCTTGTGGCGGAATATAATCAAAAACAGTTGATAGGGCAAAGCCGCAAGGTTTTTCATTATGCGCTTACGCTGCTTTTTTCCTTCGGCGTGCTGGGCAGCGTTTTGCTTTTCGCCCTTAGCGGCCCGTTGGCTTCATGGCAGGGCAATCCGCAAATAGCCGTGGCGTACAAAATAATTTCACCCAGCATTATTTTTATCAGCGTTACAGCGGCATTCAGAGGATTTTATCAGGGCAATATGAACATGGTGCCGGTGTCGACCTCACAGGTTTTGGAACAGGTGGCAAAGCTGGCTATCGGCTTAACCCTGGCAAGGCGTTTTTTGCCCGACGTCAACAAGGCGGTTTTAGGCGCGGTCGCGGCAATTACAGCAAGCGAGCTTGTTTCGCTTTTGATAGTCGTTATCTTTTACTGCTTCCGTTCTAACAGGCTGCCGCTCGAGGACTGCGAATGCGAAACCTTCGACAAAAGGCGGATTTTTTCCATCGCGCTGCCCGTCGTTATGAGCAGCTTTATTATGCAGACGGTGCAGCTTCTTGACAGCGTTATGGTCGTCAATTTGCTCAAAACAAACCCGACAAACCTCTACGGGTTGTGGTCGGGGCCCGTCAATTCGCTTTTGGGATTGCCCGTCACGCTTACGGCGGGCGTCGCGGTTTCGGCACTGCCCGCAATCACTCGTTCTTTTGCCAAGGGCGACAGAAATGAGCTGAACGACAAATACAATCAGGCATTGAAGCTTACGATTTTGATGGCCTTGCCCAGCGCGATAGGCGTGACGGTTTTGGCCAAGCCCATTTTGTCGCTGCTTTACGGCTCGCTGCCCGCGGAGGAAATAGCCTTGTCTGCCACGCTTTTGTCTATTTCGGCGCCCTCGATAATATTCGTAAGCCTGCTCCAGACGGTTGTCGCCACGCTTCAGGCGCTTTGCAAGCCGTATGTGCCCGTTTTTCTGCTTGTGGGGGGTATAGCGGTAAAATTTGTGTTCAACCTGATACTTTTGCCGATAGAAGGCGTAAATATTTACGGCGCCGCCGTTTCCGAAACGCTGTGCTACCTGTTTGCGGCGGTGAGCGGATTGATTTACCTAAGGTTAAAGCAGGGGCTCAAGGTGGATTTTACCACCAATGTGCTCAAGCCCACAGCGTGTTCGCTGGTTATGCTGCTAAGCCTGCTTGCCCTGACGATAGGCGCGGCGGGGTTTATTTCGACTTGGGTGGGCACATTGGTTGCAATAGCGCTTTGCGTTGTGATATACTTTGCTATGGTGTATCAGCTCAAAATTTTCAACGAAGGCGAGCTGAACAGAATTATCAGAAGAAGAGGTAACCCCAATGCTGCAAAGGAAAAACCCGAATGAGGGCGAAAAGAAATATACGTTCGACGACGTAGTCGAAATTCTTGAGGTTTTGCGCGGCGAAAACGGCTGTCCTTGGGATAAGGCGCAAACCCACGAAAGCATACGCGGCAACGCCGTTGAGGAAGCGTACGAGCTTGCCGACGCGATAGACGAGGGCGAGCCCGGGCATATAACAGAGGAGGTGGGAGACCTTCTTTTGCAATGCGTTTTTCATACCGAAATCGCAAAGTCCAACGGCGAATTCGGCTATGACGACGTATTTTCTTTTTTGTGCAACAAGCTGATTTCGCGGCATACCCATATTTTCAGCACCGACAAAGCCGCCGATGCCGAGCAGGCTCTGGACACTTGGGAGAAAAATAAAAAAGTCAAATACGGCGTGTCGACGACAACCGAATATATGAAAAAAATCCCCAAAACCATGCCCGCTTTGACTTACGGCGAAAAAATTCAAAAACGAGCCGCGAAGGTCGGGTTCGACTGGCCTGAAATCGGCCCAGTCTACCAAAAAATCTCCGAGGAGCTTGAAGAGGTGAAAGCCGCCGCGCCCGATAAAAAGGAAGAGGAATTGGGGGATTTGCTTTTTGCAGTGGTCAATCTATGCCGTTTTATGAATGCAGACCCCGAGATAGCACTAAACCGCGCGAACAACAAATTTTTACGGCGGTTCGAGTTTATAGAAATAAAGCTGGCCGAAAAAGGCAAAACCTGCCTTGATTCAGACCTCGCCGAAATGGACAAGCTGTGGGAAGAGTCGAAAGAGCAGGGGCTTTAAAATAACGTTCTAATATAAATGAAAATAACCGATTTGTTCAGCGGCAATATTTTTTTGGCGCCCATGGCGGGCTTTACCGACGCGGGGTTCCGCGCGCTGGCGAAAAAATACGGCGCGGCGCTGACTGTGACGGAGATGGTTTCCGCCAAGGCTCTTTCTATGAACAGCAGGATTTCCAAAGAACTGCTCTTCACTGCCGACGCCGAAAAACCCGTTGCGGTTCAGCTTTTCGGGCATGAGTCCGAGGTTTTTGCTCGTGTCGCCAAAAGCCCCGAAATCGAAAAATTCGACATAATCGACATAAACATGGGCTGTCCGATGAAAAAAATCGTGGCCAACGGCGACGGTTCCGCATTGATGAACGATCCGGTAACGGCTTCAAAATTAATTTCCGCGGCAAGGCAAAGCGGCAAATTCGTTTCGGTTAAATTTCGCCTTGGAATCTGCGACGACAGCAAGGCCGTCGGTTTCGCTCGAATGTGCCGGGACAGCGGCGCGGATATGATTACCGTTCACGGCCGCACGCAAAAGCAGCTCTACAGCGGCGCCGCCGATTGGCAAGCGATTGCCAAAGTCGTAAAAAGTGTCGGCATACCCGTCGTTGCAAACGGCGACGTGGAGAGCAAAGCCGACTATGAAAATTGCCTCGACGTCACGGGCGCCTATGGTGTCGCAATCGGAAGGGGGGCCTTGGGTAAGCCTTATATTTTTTCGGAAATAATCGGCGCTGAATACGAGTTTGACATCTTGCAAAGCATAAAGGAGCATATCGCGGTATTGAGCTGCTATATTTCGCAAAAAGTCGTCGCCAACGTGATGAAAAAGCATATATGCCATTATGTCAAGGGAATTCCGGGCAGCAAGACGCTTGCCGCAAAGGTTTGCGGCGCCTCCGAAACCGACGAAATGCTGCGTTATACCGAGGATTTTTTGAACGGCATAAAAAATTGACTTTAATTTCGGCTGATGTTATAATGAGTTGCGCCAATGGACTAACTACTTTAGGTAAATCGAGCGCAATTAAGAAATGTCCAGAATCACTTCTTTTGAAATAAACGCGCCGCACGCCGCGGCGCCGCGGAAAGTATGGGTTTATTTGCCCGGAAATTACGCCGTCGGCGAAAAATTTCCCGTTATCTACATGCAGGACGGGCAAAATTTGTTTTACGACAATTTGTCCAAATCGCGCGTTTCGTGGCGGGTTGCCGAAACGATGGACGAGCTCTATCACAACCGCAACCTTGCGGCAATCGTCGCGGGGGTAGAAAACTCCGAGCTAAGGGAAAAGGAATATATCCCGTGGAAAGCGAAGAAAAAACTGTTCGGCGGCGAAGGCGACGTCAACCGGGGCGAGGAATATGCCGGTTTCTTGGCAAAAATTCTTAAACCGTATATTGACAAAAATTTCAAAACCGACGCTTCGCCCGAGGCAAACGCCGTTGCGGGCTCGGAATTGGGCTCTTTGATAACGCTATTTACCGCTATGAAATATAACGACGTTTTCGGTGCGGCGGGGTTATTTTCGCCAGCCGCGCGCACCGACGAGAGAAAATTCGCGAAATTCTTTCGCGAAACTGCCTTAAGGCGGGCGCCTTCGCTTTACATATATTGCGGCGGCAAAGAAGATGAGTCCGACCCGCAAGAAAGCTCGGTCGAAACCGCGAAGCTTTCGGCAAAAATAGCCAGCGAAAGAGGAATGCCGGTCAGGCTTATCTTAGATAGCGGAGGGTTTGGGCACGAAAGCCGTTGGGGCGTTGAATTCGGCGGGTTTGTTGAATATTTTTTGGAGCGGGCGGCTTTGCGCCAAAGAGAAAATTTTTCGGGTATTTAACTTAAAATTGAAAATAAAGCCGCTTTAAATAGCGATTCAAATAAATCGGTATAAAAAAGCGATACCGAATAAAAAGGGAGAGGTGAAGTTTATGAAAAGAAGCATTACCGACGTTTTGGTGAAAGGCAAGCGCTGCCTTGTGAGGGCGGACTTCAACGTACCACTTGACGAAAGCAAAAATATCACCGACGACGGCAGAATTACCGAAACATTACCTACGATAAAATATCTTGTTGAAAAAGGCGCGAAGGTTATTTTGATGTCCCATCTGGGCAGGCCCAAGGGACAGTTAAACCCTAAATATTCGCTTGCGCCCGTAGCGAAAAGGCTTAGCGAACTGCTGGGTCAGCAGGTGAAAATGAGCGCCGACACCGTGGGGCCCGACGCTGACAGTCTCGTCAAAGAAATCGGCGAGGGTGAAATAGTGATTTTGGAAAACCTGCGTTTTCAGCCCGAGGAAGAGGAAAACGAGCCCGGGTTTTGCAAAAAACTTGCGTCTTACTGTGACATTTATGTCAACGATGCCTTCGGCACCGCGCACAGGGCGCACGCCTCGACGGAGGGAATTACCAAGTTTTCAAAAATCAATGTGTGCGGCTTTCTGATACAAAAAGAACTGGAAGTCATGGGCAAAGCTTTGGAAAATCCCGCGAGGCCTTTTGTCGTTGTTTTAGGCGGAGCCAAAGTTTCGGATAAAATCGGCGTAATCCAAAACCTTTTGGGCAAATGCGACAGCCTGCTTATCGGCGGCGGCATGGCCTACACTTTTTTGAAGGCGTTGGGATATAACATCGGTAAAAGCATTTGCGAGTACGATAAACTTGATTTAGCCAAAGAGCTTGTAGGGCAAGCCAAAAAAAGAAATGTCGAGCTACTTTTGCCCGTCGACGTGGTTGTCGCGGACAGATTCGACAACGACGCCCATTTCAAAAATATGGACGCGAAAGCGATTCCCGACGACTGGCAGGGCATGGATATTGGCGAAAAAACCGCCGCAAAATACGCTGAAATCATCAAGAAAGCCGCAACGGTCGTTTGGAACGGGCCGCTCGGGGTTTTTGAAATGGAAAACTTTTCAAAAGGCACTTTTGCCGTTGCCAAAGCGATTGCCGAAAGCAAAGCGGTCAGCATCATTGGCGGCGGAGACAGCGCAAGCGCGGTTAAGCAAATGGGCTTTGCGGACAAAATCACGCATATAAGCACGGGCGGGGGCGCGTCGTTGGAATACCTCGAAGGCAAGACGCTGCCGGGTATCGACTGCTTAGACGAAAAGTAATAGAAATTAATAAAGGTTAAAATGAGAAGAAAAATTCTTGCCGCAAACTGGAAAATGAACAAGCTGCAAAGTGATGTCGAAAGTTTTTTCGCAGCGCTTTTGCCAAGAATAGCTGGCAGCAAAAACGAAATAGTAATCTGCACGCCTTATACCTGTTTGCAAAAGGCGGCCGAATGCGCAAAAAACACCAATGTGGAAGTCGGGGCACAAAACGTGCACTGGGAGGAAAGCGGAGCGTTCACAGGTGAAATTTCCGCGCAAATGCTTGCCGAGCTCGGCGTCAAAAACGTTATAGTCGGGCACAGCGAAAGGCGGCAATATTTCGGTGAAACCAATCAAACCGTAGCAAAGCGCGCAAAGGCCGCGATAAAAACCAAAATTGCGCCCATTGTGTGCATCGGCGAAACGCTAGAGCAGCGCAACGGCGGGCAGACCGAAAAGGTATTATTCGAACAGATAACGGAAAGCTTCGAGGGAATAACCCGCGAGGAACTAGGTAGCGTAGTTGTGGCGTACGAGCCCGTTTGGGCGATAGGCACGGGAGTGACGGCTACGGCCGCCGAGGCGCAGCAAACGATAGCTTTTATAAGAAAAACTTTTTCCTCTATCTACGGGGAAAGCGCCGCGCAAAACCTTCATATTTTGTACGGCGGAAGCATGAACGAAAAAAACGCGGCCGAGCTTTTGTCGATGCCCGACATCGACGGCGGCCTAATCGGAGGGGCATCGCTT
>DAITPX010000025.1:0-11869 GCA_036833365.1 Clostridia bacterium
ACAAAGAGAGCAAGGAAGTTATCAACGCGATTCAAGCCCACCACGGCGACGTAGAACCGATTACTATCGAGGCCGTGCTGGTTGCCGCGGCGGACGCCGTTTCGGGTGCAAGGCCGGGCGCAAGGCGCGAGACGATTGAAAATTATGTCAAACGCCTCGAAAAGCTTGAGGAAATCGCAAACGGATTCGACGGAGTCCAAAAGTCGTTCGCCGTACAGGCGGGGCGCGAAATCAGGATTATCGTCAAGCCCGAGGTCGTCAACGACGAAACGACCGTGCTGCTTGCCCGCGACATCGCCAAAAAGATTGAAAGCGAGCTCGAATATCCGGGACAAATCAAGGTCAACGTCATCAGGGAAACCCGAAGTGTCGACTACGCCAAGTAATTGACGGAAGTCAAAAAATTCGGGAGCAAAGCAAAAAAGAAAAATCAAAAATACCGCATCATTGTTTGATGCGGTATTTTTATTTCGGAGCAAAGACAGCTGCTTTTTAAAGTATTGTCAAAGAGTACGGCGTATGTTAAAATTGAAGAAATACGGCGGGGAAGTCAAAAAGATTTTGGCAACGAAAAAAACCCTACAGCCGCACAGTTTGCAGTCATAGAGTTTTGTTGGCAGGGGAGACGCGATTCGAACACGCAACCAATGGTTTTGGAGACCACTACTCTACCGTTGAGCCACTCCCCTAAGGATTGAGCTTATTATATGATAATCAGCGGAAATAGTCAAACATTAAACGGCTTTTATGGAGAAAAAATGATAAAAAACACGAAAAACATGACCGTTGTGGACATATATACCGACGGCGCCTGCTCGGGCAATCCGGGCGAGGGCGGTTGGGCGGCCTACCTTTCCAGCGTGCTGCCAAGCGGCGCATTGCACGAAAAAAAAATAAGCGGATACGACCCGCAAACGACAAATAATATAATGGAGCTGACGGCGGTTATCCGCGGACTGGAAATGCTCAAGGTTCCCGCGCGGGTGAAGCTTTTTTCCGACTCGGCGTATGTGGTAAACGCGCTGAATCGAAATTGGCTTAACAATTGGGCCTCGAACGGTTGGAAAACAAGCGAAAACAAGCCTGTTGCCAACCGAGAGCTTTGGGAAAAATTGAAAGCGCTTTTGGAGGTTCATTCGGTGCAATTTGTAAAAGTCAAGGGACACGCCGACAACAAATTCAATAATTTGTGCGATAAACTGGCGCGAAAAGCTATTACGGACAAAGAAGGAAGCGGTGGGGTTTGAACGAAATAACTATGTCCGAAACGATTAGTTTAGGTTAATCATTGTTGATAGAGAAATTCTAATGCTGCACGATAGATTACTAGAATAGGCGCGGTTTTTTTGATTAAGCATTAGCTGTCTACTTAACTGTGTAAGCTGAAAAAATTTAGCGCTTTAGGGCAATTATATAGGTTTGTTGCGGATTTTTTAGTGGAGCCGAATTTTAAAGATAAAAAAGAGCTAACAAAATAAAAAATTAAAGGAAAATGAAAATGATTTATCACGGTAGCTTAATGGGCGGGCTTAAATCGAATAAACCCAGCGTTTCGACGCATCAAAAGAGCTTTGTTTACGCGACGGAAGATTTCTTTTTGGCTGTGCTGTTTTGCCAAAAATGGAACGATTTTATTTTTAACGTCGCGTACGGCGACGACGGTTTGCTTGAAATTACCGAAAGATACGAGGGGGCGCTGGAAGAAATTTTCGGCGGGAAAGGGGGCTTTGTTTATACGCTGCCCAAGGACAGTTTTGCTCCGGACGCGACAAGATTCGAGGGGGAAGTCGTTTCGAGCAAAGAAGCCGAAGTTCGTGGATGCGAGAAAATCGACGATATTTTATCGAAATTGACTGCGGCGGACAGAGAGGGAAAAATAAGGCTCAGACGTTATCCCGACAGGCACCCCGATATTCCGGACGACGACGGCGATTTGGCGGAAGAAGCTTTGGCGTTGGACAAAGGCGACGGCAAAATCATCCGTTACTGCTTAAAGCTTCATCCGCATCTTGCCGAAAAGTTGGAGAGGAAATTGTAATTCCATTTATTTTAATTTCTCAGTAAGGAGTGCTCTTAAATGAAGCGAGAACGGTTAAAAAAAGATATACTCTATTAATAAAAATAAATATTGGCTTTTATATTAGTAATTTCACAAATCTAGTCACTCAGTGGAGAGACTTTCAATAACATGACAGATAAAGTATATATAAATTTTAGAATATTATGTTTGATATAGTATTCTAAGAAGTATATTAAATATTTTAAATAGTATTATAATGACGCTGTTGGATGCAACCGGAAAATTCATCAAATATACAGCACTTTAAAAATAAAAGCTTGCCGTCAGACAAGCATTTTTTTGTATATGAGATTGTAATAGAAAACCGAGGTTGGCAGCGCTAGGGCAACTAATAAAGGCATTACGATTTGGCCAAGAACCAACGCGGCGTCGGTGAAAACTATTCTGAGCAGCAGGACGTTTACCACAAAAATCAAAATCGCCAGCAGTGCGAACGCTATCCATGCGTTAATAAAATGATAGGAAAATTTGAAATCCGGCTTGCGTTTGCGGGTCGGGTTAATCAAATAAATCACCGTAAAGGCAAGGGGCACGGCCAAAAATGACAGCCAATAACCCGCGGGCACGGAAATGGGAAGAACCTTCATCGAAAGCAGCCACAAAACCAAAATTTCGAATGCCGCGGTTAGATATGTCAGCCACGAAGCGGCAAAGTTGATTTTATTTTTGTAGAGCATCGGCTGAGGTTTGTAAGAAGAGGTTTCTTTGTTGTAAAAATTCAAGCGGATACCTTTTTCTGCAAATTTTTCAGCGGCGTTTTCAAGCGCGGAAAGATTGGGGTCGGCGAATTTGTCGAGGTCGACATCGCTTTTTTTGCGGGAGGTATAGAGGCTTTCGTCTTTGAGCTGGTCGCCGATAAGGTTGTTGATTATGTGCTTATAATTATCTTCTTTTTCCTTGTCGACTTCGGCGGCCTTTTCCTTTTGCTTTACCCTGGCTTGGATTTTTTCTTCGAATTTGGCATAAAAATCTTCGCTCGTTTGAAAACCCGATTGCATCAAGGGCTGAGCGTAAGGGGGCGCAGAGGAATCGTTTTGTTCATTATACAATGGCTCGGGTTTGGCCGAATTTTGAACATTGCCGATATCTGAAGCGGTTTCGTCTTGACTTGCATGTTCGGTTTGGTTTTGGTTAATATCAGTGGGCGCGATATCGGCGTGCGACTGCCCGGCGTCCGTTTCATGGTTTTGATAAACAGGAACGGCGTTTAAATTGTCTGCATTCATTAGTTCACCTTGTTGATTTTTTTGATTTAAGAGGCCGTCAAGCTGCATTTGTATATTGCGTTGCTCGTTAACCGAAGTTGCGAAACGCCGGCGCGGCAAAGCGGTTTCACAGGAAGGGGATAGATCATTGTCAGGCTTGGGTATCGCAAAGGATGCAACAGAAATATCGCGCCCGTCGCCATCATCGGGCGTGCCTGAAAGATAATTTTGCAGCCTGATTTTACCTTGATGGCTTATTTTGTAGTATTTGCGACGCCCGCCGTTTGATTCTTCGCCCCAATAATATTCGATAAGCCCGTCGGAGTGCATGCGTTTGAGATAATTATACAGGGTGGGCTGTTTGATTTTTAAGCCCGCGCCTTCAGCAGAATCGCCGCTGACGGCTTTCATTATCTCATAACCATAGCAATCGCTTTTATCGAGAGCGTTTAAAATTATGTATTCGGCATTTTTTTTACTCAAAGTTTCACCTTTTTCGGGCAGAAATATTTGATAATATTATACTTCATTATAAACGAGGTGTCAATATGCGTCGCGGTTTGTAAATATAAATTACTGATATTTAAATCAAATTCAATAAGGAATTTAGAATACTATGTCACACATAGTATTCTAAATTTAAACATATTCGAGTCCTGAAATAACTTTTTTGAGTAAAATCGACACAAAAACGGAAAGAAAACGAAAGTTTTATGCTAAAATGTAAGCATGGATGTTTTGGTAAAACGAGGGAACCAAAAAAGAGTTACGCTTAGGATCAAGGATGAAAACACCTTGGCCGTTTCGGCGCCCGCAAATTTTCCTACGGATGAAATCGATAAAATAATCAAAGAGAATAAGGCATGGATAAACAAAAAAATGGCCGAATTGGCGGGGTTCAAGGCGAATTATTCGTTAGTTTATTCCTTTGAGCAAACGATAATAAACGGCAAAATAATGACCATATACGAGGCGGAAAATTCGAGGTCGTTTGTGACGGAAGAGACCGTTTATGTGTCGGACAAAGCTTATCCGTTTTTCGAAAAACGGCGCAAAGAGCTTATCAAGATAATTAAAAATTATGCGGACAAGCGGCTCAGGGCGGCGGTGTCGGACGTGGGGACAAAATTGGGCGTTTGCCCGACGGATATATCCATAAAATTCATCAAGGGCAAGAGGATTTGGGGCAAATGCGACGTTGACAAAAAAATTATCATCGATTCGCGCGTGGTGATGCTGCCGTTAAGGCTTCAACGGTATGTTATTTTGCACGAATTTGCTCATTTAGCGGTGTTCGACCACAGCAAAAGGTTTTGGGAAATTGTGGAGAAATATGTTCCTGATTATAAAACTTGCCGGAACGAACTGAAACAATATTCTTTTTTAAGGGATATTTATTGCTGAGATTTGCTAACTTTAATTTCTTTTGAATTATTGATATAACCAAACTTTGGAGATAACAAAATAAGGTGTAGTTGTATTTCGTAACACAAGTTCAAATTTTTGTCAGGTTTATAATTTTCTTAAAGAAATAATAAAGGATAAAGAATAAATACAGTCGCGCAAGTTAATTAGTTAATGCTTGCCAAATGTGAACTACATTTAGTTGCAGAAGGATATTTGGTAAGAAATATTTAAGATATTTTTAAATAAAAAATGTCCACCGCAGCGAGACCATGGAATCGATATATAACTGTACGTTAAGGCCATTACTTCTAATGCGCTATGTGCTATCGGTTGGACAAAGTAATATTTTTATTAAAGCGAGAGTACAGAATCAATTATTCAAATTTATGGATATTGGCGACGACCACGCCTTGGATATTTGGCTGATTTGGCGGATAAAAAACAATATCGGAGTATGCAGCGTTTTCAGGATGCAAAATAAGGCGGCCGTTTTCTATCATAAGGCGTTTGACAGCGGCGGTTTCGTCGACGAGCGCGACTACGATCGAGCCGTTTTCCGCTTCGGGCTGTTTGCGCACGACTAAAAAATCCCCGTCGTTTATGCCGACACCAATCATGCTGCCTCCTGCGACTTTTAGCATAAATAAATCGCCGCTGAAAAGGCCTGCGGGGAGGGGATAGCAGTTTTCGATGTTTTCAACGGCAAAAATTCCGTCACCGGCGCAAATTGTGCCTACAAGCGGAACGGTAATGAAATCTGTGTGCTGTGAGGGCAGAGTGATGGCACGATTTTTGTTGGTTGAGCGGATGATTTTGCCTTGGTCTTCGAGTTTTTTCAAATAATAAAAAACGGTGGAAGTAGAATTGATGGAAAGGGCGCTTGAAATTTCTCTGACCGACGGAGGAAAATCGTGTTCGCTTATGTAGTCGCGGATGAAGCCGTATACCGAGTTAAGTTTTGTGTCGATTTTATTCATAGATGAATGATAACACAAAACTAGATAAAACGCAATATTTTAGAACAAAAGTTCGAAATAATGATAAACTATATATAACGATTGCGTTTGATATAATGAAATTAATTTAATCTAATAATGCGTTCTTATTTAATATTTGTTAATATAAAATTATGCAGTAAACTTGTTATGACAATATGAGATCTACGGAAGCATTGTTTATAAAGCGGGTTTGTACATGGTTTGTGATACCAGTAATATTCGCATGCGGAAAAGATTAGCTTGACGATGAAAAAGATGGCGGTGGGAATACCGATAAGGATAAAATTCACTTTGACATTAACCATCAAAATATTATAATTGTGAAACGGATAATGAGCTTCGTAAACACATCGTTGACCGAATAAGAACGACTATTCTTTGATATATACGAATAATTAGAATACTATTTCTGAAATAGTATTCTAATTATTATTTTAATTTAAAGGTAAAGTTGGATATTACTCAATAAGCAGAAAGACGAGTTTTAAAACTGGCAAAAGATATACGACATTAATTTTACACTCCTATTAGTAATCTATTTATTAATAATCTGGCCCTTGTTCTAAATATTTTTTATAGAAAACAAAACTTTTATATTAGTTGATTATGAAACCTGACCATTTGGAGAGGAATTTTTTGGCGAAATGGCCTTTGACGCTGACGCCGTTTTCGTGATAGGTGAGGTTTGTATCGTAGGAAATTGTGAGCAGTTCGTCCAAGCGATTCATTTGCGAGTAGGGCAACGAAATTGTAGTAAACGAGTAACGCGAGCGGATTTCGTTTATCAAAAGCTGTTTTAACTTCTCAAGGCCTTGTCCCGTAACCGCCGAGACGAAGACTGAGTTTTGGTTTTCAAAATTGATTTTTTGAGGGAAAACGCCTTTGGCGTTGACGCTAAAGTTTTCGGCAGGTGTTATGGTGGGATGATTTGCAGTTTGGTTATTTTTATGAAGAGAATAAGTTTGCTCAGTTTCGTTTTGTGCGGTGGTTTCCTCGGCTTTGGGCTTGGCGCTTACTTGCTCATAAACAGTTTTCATGGTTGTAGGTTCAGCCTGTAATTTTTGAGCCGACAGGTTTTGACTGACTTCTGACAAATCTGATATAGGTTTGTCGCAATTATTATTCGACGCAGATTGGAATTCTTTAGATAATTGGCCTTTTTCATGCGGCTTAGACTGAAATTTAATATTTTCTGCCGTTTGCACAGAATTGGCGCTATCGTTATTTTGTGACGCTCGAGGTTCAGTGGATTGATTTGTTATTTTGTCAGGCTCGACTGATAAAAAATCGGGATTTATGCCGTTGCTGCTGCAATTTATATTTTTTTGCTCGGACAGCTCTTCCGAGGTTTGGTTAAAGGGTTCGTCGGGCGCAACCGAAAAACCAGCAGCCGTTTGATTTTTATTATTATTAGCGTCCGCCAAAAGGGCGGAATTGTTTTCAAGGAAATTTTTTGAAAGTTCGGGTTTATACCCGGATTCGTTGGAGTTGGATTTTGTCTTACCGCATCCGCAAAGCAGAGGATCGGAAACTAGGTCGCACTTGTTGTAGACGTCGATAATTTTCCCCGTTACTTTGAGTTCAACAAGCTGCTTGTGAGTGACCTCGTTATGTTCGCTAACCAGCGGATTCGAGACGTCGCATACGTTCAGCACTATGTCTGCATAGCGGGTTTCTTCAAGCGTCGACTTGAAGGACTCGATAAGGTGGTGGGGCAGATTTTTTATAAAACCAACGGTGTCGCTTATCAGCACGTAGAGATTAGGCGCGAGTTCGGTGCGGCGGATAGTTGTGTCCAAGGTGGCGAAAAGCTTGTCTTCAGCCAAGACGCCACTGTTTGTCAGCTTGTTAAACAGCGTGGATTTGCCTGCGTTGGTGTAGCCGACCAGTGCGATGAGGGGAATTTGGCTTTTTTCACGGCGGGTGCGGGTTACGTCGCGCTGCTTTTCGATTTCGGAAAGCTCTGACTTAAGGCGCCGGATTTGTTCTCTCAAATAACGTTTGTCGGTTTCCAATTTGGTTTCGCCGGGACCGCGAGCGAGCACGCCCGCGCCTTGTCGGCTGAGTTTGCCGGGGATGCTTCTGAGTCGTGGCAAAAGATATTTCAGTCGAGCGAGTTCGACCTGAATTTTGCCTTCGGCCGTCCGCGCGTGCATCGAAAAAATGTGCAAAATCAGGTTTGTTCTGTCCAAAACTTCGGCGTCGAGCCGGTCGGTCAAATTTGCGTGCTGAATTGGGGACAGCTCGTCGTTAAAAATAACCGTCGTTATCTCGGCGGAGTCCATGGCCTGCTTGATTTCTTTGACTTTGCCGCTGCCCATATATGTCGCGGGGTCGGGCGAGGGGCGGTTTTGGGTGAATACGAGCGCAACTTCCAAGTTCGCCGTGGAGGCGAGTTCGGTCAGTTCGTCTATGTTCGCTTGCAAATTCGCGTCTTCAATGAGCGCAATTGCTATTTTTTTAATTGTCGCGGCGGCCGTTGTTGTCGTCATTTTTGTCAAATTCTCCTTTTTCCCTCAAGCTTACTTCGGTAGAGGCTTTGCGGCGGATGTCGTCGCTCATTGCGGCGTAGTGTTTTTTTGTGGTGTTGATATCTTTATGCCCCAAAACATCGGCCACAACGTAAATGTCGCCGGTTTGGCGATAGAGTTGGGTGCCGAAGGTGCTTCGGAGTTTGTGCGGAGTGATTTTTTTTGGCGTTGCGAGGGATGCGTACTTTTTAATAATATTCTCTACGGCGCGGGTAGATATACGCTTGTTTTGAAGAGAGACGAAAAAAGCGTTTTCCGAGGGCGGAATATTGCGGTCTTGCTTGCGGCAAAGATAATATTCATAAAGAATGCCGGCGACTTCGTCGGAGAAATATAGCTGCACGCGGTTGCCGCCTTTGCGGGTCACGACAAAGGACATATTGTCGAAATTTATGTCGCTAATATCTATGCCAACCAACTCGCTTACGCGAATGCCGGTGCCGAGAAAAAGCGCGACAATTGCCGTATCGCGAATGGCGGTGTTTTTGTGATAAGAAAGCTGGCGTGCGGAAAGGCCGCTGCCTGTTTCGGCGGCATCAAGCATTTTTTCAATTTCGCCGCCATCGAGACGAATAATTTCTTTTTCGCGGATTTTGGGCATATCGACTGCCATGGTGGGGTCGCGGGCAATCATTTCTTTTTTTACAAAATATTTGAACATGCTGCGCAGAGCGGATAGCTTTCGCGCCTTGGATTTGGCGGAATTTTTGCAGACCTCGTCCTGGATATTGGTGTAATAGGTCAAAAAACTGAGATACTTTTCGATTTCAATTGAGGGCAGGTTTTCAAGCTGGGAAAGCGTGATATCCTTGACAGGCTTACCTAAAAATGCGCGGCTTTCGGTGACGAGGTAGCGGAAAAACAGCTTTAAATCGTAGGCGTAAGCAAGGCGCGTCAAAGTAGTCGCGCGGCCTTCAAGCGCGATAAAAAAATCTTCGCAAAAAGTGGGCAATTCCTCGTTGATGATTTTAATCAATTTTAAGAAATTTTCCCGGTCGCGCTGAGTGAAATAGCTTTTTAGGTTGGTTTTCTTCATATTTTTAATTTCTAGAAAGTTTTATTTGATTTTTAGGATACATATTTTTTAGGATACATATTAGGAAGTTAAAAGCTATAAGCATGCAAGAGCGTTTTTTATAGTTTTTAATTTAAGCAGTTAAATTATAGCAAATAAGTATTCCAATGTCAATATCTTACATATTTATTCGTTAAATCTGTATTTAGCGAATAGATTGCACTCCCCCGCGGCGTGCCTAAGAGTATTCTAAAACGTTCAAATTTACTTTTTAAACGATAAAAAGAAAAATAATTACATAAAAGCCCATAAGCGAAAAGCCGACAAGCTTTTCGCTTATTCCCCTGCAACTACCGTTTATACGGTAAAAATACGTTATTGAGCGGCTCAAAACGATTGATGCGGTGTATGCGATTTTTGTGAAATTATTTATTTTATTTTTATATCGGCGAGTTTAAGGAGGCACTCTTCGGCGGCGATTTTGCCGTGTTCAAAGGTCAGGCCGCCCTGCAGGTAGGCGATATAAGGCGGTTTAATGGGCCCGTCGCAGCTTAGCTCGATTGACGCACCCTGGACAAAACAGCCCGCCGCCATGATAACCTGACTTTGATAGCCGGGCATATCCCAAGGCTGGGGCGTTACGAAGCTGTCTACGGGCGAAACGCTTTGAACCGCCTGGCAAAAGGCTATCAGTTTTTTTGGGTCGTCGAATTTGACCGAACACACTATATCGTCGAGCTGTGCGGTATCAGGCTTTGGAAGAACATCGTAGCCCGATTTTGTCAATACGGAGGAAAAAAGCAGCGCCGTTTTGGCCGCCTGCGCCACGACATGCGGCGCGAGAAAGAACCCTTGGAAAAACGGAAGGTAACCGCCGAGATAGCTGCCCACTTCCATACCGATGGACGGGGATGTAATGCGCCCCTCCACCGCTTTAAGCAAATCTTTTTTGCCGACGATATATCCTCCTGTCGGCGCGATTCCGCCGCCGGGGTTTTTTATGAGCGAACCCGCCATTATGTCGGCGCCCGCGTTCGTCGGCTCGGCTTCGTCCAGAAATTCGCCGTAGCAGTTGTCGACGAAAACAATCGTTTCGGGAGAAATTTTTTTCACGCGTTCGGCGAGCTCCGCAATTTGCGGCACCGAAAGCGCGTCGCGCCATTCGTAGCCGCGCGAGCGCTGAACCATTACCATTTTTATGCGGGAGTTTTTGAGAACTCTTTCTATAGACGGAAAATCGAATTGATTGTCGGAAGTGAGCGGGATTATTTCGTAACCGACGGAAAAATCGGCTAAAGAACCGCCCGTGCCCGTTATCGCGTCGGTCAGGGTGTCGTAAGGCTTGCCCGAAACCGCCACAAGCTTGTCGTGCGGGCGAAGCAGGCCGAACAGCGCGGCAGTTAAAGCGTGGGTACCCGAAACGAGGTTGGGCGTGACGATTCCGCCTTCGGCGCCGAAAGCGTCGGCGAAAACCTGAGACAGGGCGCTTCTTCCCGTATCCTCGTAGCCGTAACCGCTGCTGCCGCTGAAGTGGCGCAAAGCGATTTTGTTTTTTTTGAAGGCGTTGAGGACTTTTTTTTGGTTTTTCAGAGCTATTTCGTCGATATGGGCGAATTGGTTTGAAAGCTCTTTCAGAGATTGTTCTATAATCTTATTGCTCATTTTATCTCGTTTTATGTTTATATAATTACTTTTTATAATACTATGTCAGATATAGTATTATAAAATATACTATTATATTATATATAGTTTTCTATTTCTGTTATCAGTTCTTCGATATTCTTCGATGCGTCAAGCCATATCGGGTTAAGGCGCTTAAGAAAGGTAATTTGTCTTTTGGCGTAGTTGCGCGTGTGCTGTTTTATCAAATCTACCGCTTGTCCGATTTCGGTTTTGCCCTCAAGGTAATCGAAAATTTCTTTGTACCCTATCGCCTGGAACGCTTGGCTTGCGTCGCCGTACTTCTTTTTGAGGATTTCGGCTTCGGAAACCAGCCCCTTTTCAATCATGGCATCCACCCGTTTGTTAATTCGTTCATATAAAAGCGGGCGTTCCACGTTGAGCGCGAACAGAGGGTAGTCATGTTTTTTGACACGTCCTTTGACGGCGGGCGTGTCGGTTTGTAAAATTTCCAGCGCTCGTATTACGCCTTTTATATTGTTTGGGTGAATCTTTTTGGTTTTTTCGGGATTTTGTTCAACTAACATTGCGTAAAGCGCGTCCTGTCCGTTTTTTTCAGTGTAATCCCAAAGGCTCTGCCTAAAGGCTTCGTTGCCGGTACCGGTCGGATAATCCAGTCCGTAGAGAAGGCTTTCAAAATACAGCCCCGTTCCGCCTGCGACAATAGCCGCGCCGGTTTCGCTTAGAATTCGCTCGGTTTCTTTTACGAACATGAACGCGTTGAAAGGCCGGTCTGGCTCGATAATGTCAATCATAAAATGCCTGACCTTTCGACGGTCGGAAGCGCTAGGCTTGGCGGTACCTATGTCCATGCCCTTATAAATCTGCATTGAGTCGGCGGAAATGATTGGAACCTCGTATTTTTCGGCGAGCGCGAGGGCTAAATCGCTTTTGCCTGAAGCCGTAGGCCCGCTTATGCAAACGGGCTTTGTCAGACTATTCTTTTGAACCAT
>DAITPX010000026.1:0-11666 GCA_036833365.1 Clostridia bacterium
GACCTCGACCGTCACAACCTACGTGGAATCCTCCGCGGGCGTTTCGGCGGGCGGCAAAACGGGCTTCGCAAGCGTAGTAACCGCCGTAATGATGCTCCTTTGCATGTTTTTGACCCCTATCGCCAGCATAATCCCCACCGCGGCCACGGCCCCCGCCTTGATTTACGTCGGCATATTGATGCTCAAGTCGTTCAAAAACGTCGATATGGACGACCTCACCTCGGCTATACCCGCGTTTTTAGCCCTCATTATGATGCCTTTAACCTATTCCATCAGCAACGGCATAGGCGTGGGTGCCATCGCGTACGTCATTATGACACTCCTCACGGGAAAATACGGCAAAAAGGACATCGTAGTCACCGTGATAGCCGTGCTGTTCGCCCTTCGTTACGCTTTTGTTTATATGTAAAGTTTAATCGGCATAAGCTTAGAAAAACCGTTCTTTTTGTAAAGAACGGTTTTTTTGCACCGCGCATTAAAAAAAGTGTTGATATATTTTATATTTGTCTATAAAATAGTAACAGGAGGATTTATGACTATGGTTTCATGCAGAGAATTACGCGCGCGCGGTTGGAACAACCTCAAGGACGTAGGGTATTTTCCCAGCCTTCTGGCGAGCTTTTTGTCAGCCGTTATCGCGTCCGCTTTCGCCCCGATAACCACCGGGCCGGCAAGGGTGGGCAACGCCCGTTATTATCTTGTCCAATCCAAGGACAAGCGCAACGAGGTCGAGCTGATACTGAGCGGCTTCACCCAGCACCTGGGAATAAATATTTTGGCCTACCTGTTAGGAATGGTTTTCGTCTTTTTGTGGTCGCTTCTGCTTATAGTGCCTGGCATTATCAAGCAGCTCGCTTATTTCGCGGTGCCTTACATATTAGCGGATAACCCCGACCTTTCGCCCTCGCAGGTGCTCGACGAGAGCAACCGCCTCATGAACGGCTTTAAGTGGAAACTTTTCAAGCTAGAGCTGTCCTTTATAGGCTGGTTCCTTTTGGGCGCCCTGCTTTTCGGATTCGGCACGATTTTCGTGCTGCCCTACTTCGAGGCGACTATGGCGGAATTTTATCAGGAAGTGCTGTGCTGTCAAGCGCCCGACGCGTCGGAAGCTTGCGTCTGAAAAAAATACTCAAAACCTGACGCCGCCTAAAACGGCTTGGGCTTGATGCGGTAAAAACATATAATTCTAAAAAATAGTTTTGCGCGGCGTCGGTGCGGCCGTGGTTTATTCCTTTCGCAAAGCGCGCTTATCCGCGTACCAAAATAACCGTTGTATAACTCCGCCGTACACCTTCGGCGAGCTCGGTTTTACTCAATTTCCCACACCGCAAAAATCCCGCCGCAAGCTAATCAATTACGCTTCAAAAGCTAATTAATATATTGCCAAAACAAAAAACGGCGCACAGGCCGTTTTTTGTTTTAATTTAAATTAAATTTTTAAAAGCGATTTTACCACTTTCTCGATATCCCTAAAGCTTTCTTCCTCAAACGGGCTCTTAAGCCCCACCGACGAAAGCAACTCGGTAAAGGGTTTTGTCCCCGCCTGAACCAAAAACGCCATGTAGGTATCCTGCGCCTTCTTGTAATCCTCGTTCATAAGCGCTAAAATCTGGAAAGCCGTAAACTGCGCCAGACAGTAGTCGATGTAATAGAACGGCACTTCGTAAATATGCGACTGACGCTGCCATTTTCTGCCCTCGCCGTAAAAAGGCACTCCCTCGGCGCTCATGTGCGGCTGGAATTCATTTTCGATTTTCTTCCAAAACTCTATGCGCTCGGCGGACGTCATGTCGGGATTGTCGTAAACGGTCTGCTGGAAGTAGTCCACTATCGTGCCGTAAGGGAGGAAGGACAGCGCCCCCGCCATATGCACGAACTTGTATTCGGGCGTCTTGTCGCCGAAAAACATTTCCATCCACGGGTATGCCAAAAATTCCATGCTCATGGAATGGACTTCCGCCGTTTCCATCGATGGCTCGCGCAGCGGCGGGTAGGGGATTTCAAAGCCTCTGTCAAAAGCCAAGGCGTGCCCGAACTCGTGCGTCAATACGTCCACGTCGCCCGCGCTGCCGTTGAAGTTCGCCAAAATAAAGGGCGTTTTATACTTGTCGATAGATATGCAGTAGCCACCGCCCCACTTGCCTTCTCGCGACAGAGGGTCGAAAGCTTCGATTTCGCACATGTGCTTGAAAAGCCTGTCGGCCACGGGCATCATTTCGCGGTACATCTTTTTGCCTTTTTCAAAAATCTCGTCGGGAGTGCCTATGGGCTTGGGCTCGTCTTTGGTATAAATGCTTTCGTCGTAGTTCATCACCTTGTCCCAGCCCTGCTCTTTGCGTACGCGTTCCTTAAGCGCCGACACAAGGGGCACAATGTATTTTTTGACGTTCGCGCGAAAAGCGGCTATTTCTTCCTTGCCATAACAGTTTCTCGTCATGTTTGCGTAACCGAGCGGCGTAAAGTTTTTAAAGCCCAGTTCCCGCCCCGCTTTTGTGCGCACTTTTACGAGCTTGTCGTAAATTTCGTCCAATTCAGCGGCGTGTTCCATATACTTTTCGCCCAACGCGAAGGACGCGCCTTTGCGTAGGTTTCTGTCGGCGTTGGTAAAATATTTCGCCATTCCCGACGGGGGCAGCTTTTCGCCGTTGAATTCCACGACAATGTTGCTCACAAGGCGGGTGTATTCCGAAACCAGCTTGTTCTGCTCGATTTCGTAAGGCAAAATGCGCTCGTCCGACGCTTTCATTTTGAGCTCGATATTTTTAAACAGCACCGGCGGATATTTTTTGCGCAATTCTGGCGAAAGATGCGAGGTGACGAAGTTTTTGTTGAAATTGACCACCGCCAAATTGAACGACGGCAAAAATTCGTCCCAAAAATCCTGCTCGCTCACATAAAACTCGTCCTTGGTGTTTTGCGAAAAACGTATGTACGCGAGCTCGTACATGGTAAAGGTCTCGCAATAGAGGCCGTCGAACTTTTTGATTGCTTCCGTCGCCTGCTCCATCGTCTCCGCGACGGCAAACAGCTTCGTAAGCGCGCCGAAAGAAGCCAAAACCTTTTCTTTGTCCACCCGTTTGTAGGGCATCTCTGATACTTTCATTTTATTCCTCCGATATTTTTATTTCGCGTTGTTATTTTCCGGTCAAAATTTTTTACGGCTTCGATATATTTTTTCGGATCGGCGGCATAGCTCAGGGCGTGCTTCGCGCCGCTAACCAGATATAGTTCGGAATCGGCGTTTTTGGCTGCCGCTATCATTTTTTTCGACATATACGCGGGGACAAATTTATCCTCCGCGCCATGTATAAATAAAATCGGCACGCCGGTTTTTTTGACCGCCCCGATAGGCTTGATGGTTTGGGGCGAAAAACCGCAAATCAGTTTCGTCCAAAGAAACATCAGGTCGGCGACGGGAAAAGACATAGGCAAATGGGTCAGGCCCATCGCTATCCTGCGGTAAAGCTCGCCCACATCGGAAAAAGCGCAGTCGGCCACGGCATAGCAAATGTCTTTTACTTTGCCCAGCGCCAACAGCACCGCAGCCGCCCCCATCGATTCGCCGTGAAGGACGATTTTGGCGTCAGGAAATTTTCGCCTGGCTAATTTTACCACCTCGGCAAGGTCGTCGCTTTCAAATAGCCCCATCGAACAAAACTTGCCGCCGCTTTCGCCGAAATACCGCTGGTCGTAGGTCATCGCGCTGAAACCCATATCAAGGTACATCTGCGCGTAGCGCGCCGAGGCGCTGCGGTTTGCCAAATATCCGTGCGAAATAACCGCCACCTTTTCCGAACCTTTGCCCCGCGCTATCTCGCCCTTTATTTCGACGCCGCGGCTCGTCAGCGAAAATTTCTCCTTGGGCAGCGCGTCGTAACGGGCGCTGTCGAAGCCGTAAACCTCCTGCCGTTTGGCTATCTGTTCGGCCGAGGGCCTTTTCGGGTGCGTGGAAGCCCTGTACATAATAAGGCTGATTACAACCCAATATACCAAAACGCAGGCGAGCGCCAGCGCAACAATCCAATACCACTGCATAAAACCTCTGTCAAAAAATCGCGCCGCCCGCGACGACGAGCTCCGCGCCCGTTATATACGGCGACTCCGCCAGAAAATACACCGCATTCGCCACATCGCGCGGAACGCCTATACGCCCGAGCGGTATGCCCGAAATTATATCCGCTTTCTCCTCCGGGGTCAAGTTGTCGTTCATTTTAGTGTCGATAAGCCCCGGGCAAACGGTGTTGACGGTAATCCCGAAAGGCCCCAGCTCCTTAGCCAGCGATTTGGCGAAGGCGTTTATGCCGCCTTTGGTCAGCGAATAAACGCTTTCGCAGCTGCAGCCGTCCCGCCCCAAAACCGACGAAATAAAGACTATGCCGCCGCTTTTTTGCCACTGCATACGCTTTACCGCGGCTTTTGCAAAATTAAACGCGCCCCTTAGGTTGACGTTAATTAGAAAATCGAACTCGCTTTCCGAAACGTCCGTCAGCATATTTTTTTTCGCTACCCCCGCGTTAAGCACCAAAACATCTATTTTGCCGAACCTTGCCAAAACCTTTTCGACGGTTCTTTCCGAGCTTTCGGCGTCTGTCACGTCGCACTTAAAAGCCTCCACCGCGCCGTTTTCGTTGAGCCGCCGCTCCAAGTCGAGCGCCTCCGACGAGCTCGCGTTAAACGTAAAAGCGACGTTATAGCCGTTCTCGGCAAACACTTCCGCCGTGGCCCGTCCTATGCCGCGGGCGCCTCCCGTTATGAGGACCGTTTTTTTCATATCTATTATACTGCCTTTTTTCGTCTAAATCAACGCGGCCGCCAAAATTTCCCATTCGGCCAACAGAGCTTCCAGTCGTTTTTTCTTTTCGTCCGCTTCTCCGCACTTTTGTTTCAAAAGCCTGTAGTCGCTTGTCACCGCGGGCGAAACTATTTCGTTTTCAAGTTTTTCCAATTCGCTTTCCAAATCCGCTATTCGGCTTTCCACTTCTTTAAGCCTAATTTTCGCGTTGGCTTTTTCCCTGCGCTGCTCTTTGCCGAACCGCTCGGCGTTAATGTTTTTGGGCGGCTCTTTCTCGTATTCCGCCGCTTTCGGCGTTTGCTTTGATTTTTGCATTAAATATGCGTCAAAATCACCCTCATATTCGACGAAAGTTTTGTCCTCTATTTCCACGACTTTTTGAGCCAATCTGTTGATAAAATAACGGTCATGCGAAACAAACAAAATCGTCCCTTCAAACGCGGCAAGCGCCTCCTCGAGGCTTTCGCGGCTTGTAAGGTCTAGGTGGTTCGTCGGTTCGTCCAAAACGAGAGTATTCGCGTTTTCCAGCGTCATCATGGCAATCCCCAGCTTTGCCCTCTCGCCGCCCGAAAGCTCTTTTACTCTTTTACCCACGTCCTCCTCGGACAGCAGCGCCTGCGCCAGCGTTTTCCTGACAGTAGTCTGGCTAAGCCTGAAATGCTTGCCCCAAACTGCGGAAAGCACCGTCGCGTCGGGGTCGAGGTTGACGTTTTCCTGGTCGTAATACGCTACGGTAACGCCCTGCCCTATATGTATCGGGCCTACGGCGTCGTTTGCCGCCGCCATGATTTTTTTAATGAAAGTCGATTTGCCCGTGCCGTTGGCGCCGATTAACGCCGCCTTCTCGCCGCGCAAAATTTCCAGCGAAACGTTTTCGAGCAAATTTCTTCCTCCCGCCGTCAGCGTAAGGTTTTTCACCGAAAGCGCGTTTTTAAAGGACGGCGTTTCAAAGGCGAAACGGAAAAACGGCTTGCGGTTTTCGACGAACGGCTTGTCTGTTTTTTCCATATTCTCCACCTGCTTGAGGCGGGATTTGGCGCTGTTCGACGTGCTTGCGCGGGCGATATTGCGCGCGGCGTAGTCCAACATCTTGGCGATTTTTTCTTGCTGGCGCCCATATTCCTTTTGGCTGCGCTCGAGGAAAGCCGCTTTGAGTTCCCTGAATTTGGAATAGTTACCGCTATATTCATCGACGCCGTAGTTTTCTATTTCCCACACTTTCGTGACGAGCTTGTCCAAAAAATACCGGTCGTGCGAAACCAGCAGCAGCGCGCCTTTGTAGGAGGAAAGAAAGCCCTCCAGCCATTGCAGGGTGGAAAAATCCAGGTGGTTCGTCGGCTCGTCCAAAATCAAAAGCTCGGGCGAAAGCAGCAAAAGCCTGCATATCGCAAGCCGCGTCTTTTCGCCGCCGCTCATGGTATTGATTATTTGTTCGTATTTGCCCGAAAAACCCATGCCGTTAAGGACGGTTTTTATTTTGACTTCGGCGTTATATCCGTCCTTCGACTCGAAATAAGCGGTTTTGGCGTCGTACCGTTCGGCGGCCCGCTTGTATTCCTCGCTGTCGTGGCCGAGGGCAGACATTTGCCGTTCGAGCGAGCGCATTTCTTTTTCCGTTTCGGCGAGGTCTGAAAAAATCTCTGCCATTTCGCCGTATACGGTATTGCCGCTCACGAGGCCGCTGTTTTGCCTGAGGTACCCCACGCTCAGATTCGACTTGCGGCTGACCGTGCCGTCCCTTAGTTCGAGTTCCTTTGTGAGGGTTTGTATCAAAGTGGTTTTGCCTTGGCCGTTGCGGCCCACAAAACCGATTTTGTCTCCTTCGTTTATCTGCAGGCTTACGTTTTCGAAAATTTTTTTTTCGTTGTAGTAAAACGAAGCCCCTGAAAGTTGAATAAGCATTTTATTTCAATTTTAACCTTTTATTTGATTTTTTATTTTCAGCCCGTTTTGTTAAGCGGGCCGAAGCCGTTGAAAATTTTGTACAGCATGAGGTACAACGGCGCCGCGCCGAACACGGTAGTCAAAAGCAGCAAAATTTCTTCCCGCGCGAGTGGTTCGTAGTCCAAAAATCCGCCGAAAAACAGCGTCCCCGCGATAAGCATAGCCAAAATCGACACCAAAAGTGCGATTTTCCAAGGCCGAAGCGGCTTGCACGCCATATAGAGGGCGTAGTAGCCTATGAAAGTGTAGGTAATCGCGGCAAGCGTCACTAGGCTTTCCTGCGTTTGGGGCAGCAGCGTTTTCGCCTGAAAGAAATACAAAAACATCGTCGACGCAAAAAAAGTTAACGACGCGGGCATGCTGCGCCGAAAAACGTTCGCCAAAAAATGCCCTTTGATTATATTTGTGTTTGGCTGAAGCGCGAGCAAAACAGTCGACAAACCCACCACCACCGTTTCGAGCAGAATAATATTCGTCATTTTGTAGGGATAGTAGTAGCTTTTTCCGAACCCGATGTCCATTACGATAATAAACAGCATAAGAGCGATTGTGTAAACCGTCTTCATAAAAAACATCGACGATGCGTTTTGAATGTTGTTGACGACGCGCCTGCCCTCTCCGACGACCTTGGGCAGGTTGGCGAAATTGTCATCCATCAGCACAAGGTGCGAAACGTTGCGCGCCGCGTCCGAGCCCGACGCCATGGCTATCGAGGTGTCGGATTCGCGCAGAGCCAAAATATCGTTCACTCCGTCGCCCGTCATGGCCACCGTGCGCTTTTTGCTTTTCAGCGCTTTGACGAGGACAGCCTTTTGGTCGGGCGAAACCCTGCCGAATACCGTGTATTTGTCGGCTATTTCGTATATCCCCTCATCGGAAATATTTTCCAGGCTTATATATTTGTCAAAATTTTCTATCCCCGCCTTTTCGGCTATTTTGGAAACGGTCAGGGCGTTGTCGCCCGAAATAACCTTGATATTGACGCCGTTTTTTCTAAACCACGCGAAGGTTTCGGGCGCGTCGGGGCGGATATGGTCTTCTATTACTATTACCGCGACGGGCTTGCGCACCATCGGCAGCTGCGTGCTGTGCTTTTCCGAAACAAAAATCGAGCTGGAAGAATGCGCCAAAAGCAGCACCCTGCACCCTTTCTCTGCATATTTTTTCACCAAATCATCCACGCGACCCTTTGCCGAAGCGGGCAGGATAAACTCGGGAGCGCCCAAAAAATACGTCCCGTTTTTGTCGAACGAAACGGCGGAAAACTTGCGCGCCGACGAAAACGGCACGACCGTCGTTTTTTTGAGCGAAGCCGCCTCTGCGCCGCCGAAATAACCGGCAAGCGCTTTCGCGGTGGAGTTGCGGTCGTTAAGCGCGTTTTGCATGGCGCCCACGATTTCCCCCACCGTATATTTTTCGCCGCCCAGGCGCAAATCGACATAATCGATTACCTTCATCGTGCCGTCGGTTATCGTGCCCGTTTTATCGAGGCAAAGCGTGTTTACGCGCGCCAGCATCTCGATGCAGTAAAGCTCCTGCACCATAGTATGGTTTTTGGCAAGTCGTATGACCGAAACGGCAAGCGTCACCGAGGTAAGCAAAAACGGCCCCGCGGGTATTATCCCCACGACAGGGCTTACAGTGTTTACTAAAGCGAGCAAAAAGTCTCCGTTGCTCGCGGTGAAATTCACCCGCCACATAAAATACGTCAGCGGCGGAAGCAACGCCGTTATTACGTAAAGAATTATATTAAACGATTTCAACAGCTGCGAGTTGGGCTTTTTGTACAGCCGCGCTTTTCCCGTCAGCTTTTCGATATAGTTATATTTGCCGACCTTGTCGACCCGTGCGACGCAGTTGTTTGATACGATAAAGCTCCCCGCAAAAAGCACGTCCCCCGCCTGTTTAACTACGGGTTCGGCTTCGCCCGTCAAAATCGCCTCGTTCGACTCCACGGTGCCCGAAAGCACCACGCTGTCGGCGACCACCTGCTTGCCGGCCTCGTAAAGCACGATGTCGTCCAAAACCAACTCGTCCACGGGCACTTTGACCTGCTTGCCCCCGCGCACGGCCGCCGCCATAGGGTGCGATACCAAATTGAGCTTGTCCAGCGATTTTTTGGAGCGTATTTCCTGAATGACGGCGATAAGCGTGTTTGCCGCTACCACCGCCAAAAATGTGAGCTGCTTGTATTGCTGGTAATAAATCAAAATCGCGGCGACCACCGCGTATATAATATTGAAGAATGTGAATATATTGCCGATAATTATCTGAAAAACGCTTTTCCCTTTTTTGGCACGGTCAACGTTGACAAGCCCCTGTTCGAACCTGTCCAGCACCTGCCGTTCGCTCAACCCCGCCGTTTGCTTGGGGTTGAAACGCTCAACCTTATTTATGTCGGCCACTTTTTTAGCGGGCCGCGGCATTTCTCCGACAGGCTTGGCGTCGGGTTTGATTTTGCTTTTTTCCAACGTTATTTCCTGATAGTCACCGCCTGTCGTCGAATCTTTATTCCAAAAAGCCATTATTATTTAAACTCTCGTTAGTCGTACTTAAATTAGGGTTTTTTATTTCTTTACCTTTTTTATTAAGGAAACAAAATGTTTGCCCGCAAGGCCAATTTTCGCTCGATTATTGACAGATTCCAAGTATCCCTATAAATCCCGCGCATTTTGCCGCTCGGGACCGACAGGTATAATACCCTCGGCTTACCGCGGAACGCACCGACGGCTCGGTGCAAGGCGACCGAAGCCGCCAATCCGCTTTGTGCATTTGCAAGACTGGCATCGCGCATTGATCGCAGCCAGTCAAAAGACGAAGTGCCTGCGGTAATAATACCTATTTATTATGGCAACAAATCAAATTTTCCTGAGGTTGCCGTCGTCATACATATAAAACTTGCCGCAGCCGTTTTCTGAAAGCGTCTTAAGCTGGTAGGCAAAGTTTTTCATTTTCCTGTAAACCGTGCAGCTTTGAATCTCCCTAAGCTTTTGCGCGGCGGCAAAGATTTTTTCCGTTTGTTCCGCCTGTTCTTTCGGCACGATTATCGCGGCGCAGCCGTTTGGGACGGGTTTCGCCCCCCTTTCGGCGAGCAAATCCACTATACGCTCGAAGCCTATGGAAAAACCGCAGGCGGGAACGTCCGTGCCCGTGATTTTGCCTATGAGTTTGTCGTAACGGCCCCCTCCGCCCAAAGCGTAAGGTATCCCCTCCGCGTAAATTTCAAAAATCGCGCCCGTATAGTAGTTCATTCCGCGCACAAGCGTTATGTCAAAATCGGGTTTCGCTCCCGAAACGGCCTTCACCGCCGAAATTATCCGCTCCAAATCCCGCGCGGCGTTTGCGGCTGCCTCTAAAATTTCCGCGCACGCGGCAAGCCCGTTTTCGGAGGAAGCGATTTTCTCCGAAACTGACAAAAACTTTTCCACCTTGTTCGCGGGGGCGTAAGCAAGCATTTCCTCTTTCACCCCGCCGCTGCCTATTTTGTCCAATTTATCCAAACTGATAAGCGCTTTTTCGTGCAAACCGCTTTCAAATCCGCAAAAAACCAACAGCTCTCTCAAAATCCGCCTGTCGTTGATTTTTATCGTAAAGCCCTCGAGCCCTACGTTTTGCAACGCCCTCGCCGTCGCCAAAATCAACTCGGTTTCCGCAAAAACGCTTTCCTCTCCGATAATGTCTATGTCGCATTGGACAAACTGGCGGTACCTGCCCTTTTGAGGGCGGTCGGCACGGAAAACGGGTCCCGCTTGTATTGCCTTAAAAACAGGCGGCAATCCGCCGATATTGTTGGCGTAATACCGCGCCAGCGGCAGCGTAAGGTCAAAGCGCAGCCCCAAGTCGCACAGGTCGCCGTCGCCCGCCGCGGCCAGCTTTTCGCCCCTTTTCAAAATTTTATAAATGAGTTTTTCGTTGTCGCCGCCCTGCTTGGACAAAAGCAGGTTTATGTCGTCGACGCAGGGCGTTTCGATTTCGGCAAACCCGAAAGAAACGTACGCCTCTTTTATTTTTGAAATTACCCGGTTTCTCATCGCCAGGTCGCGCGGGAGAAAATCCCTCATGCCTTTGGGCGGCGTTTTGTTTATCATAATATTGTCCTTATAATTCTTAAATTTTAACAAAATTTTTAAGTTTAGTCAACAGGCTCAAATTTCGTATAAAAACGGCGTTCAAAACGCGTATTTTCATCGAAATAACCGTATTTTCTTCCATATCTCAAATATTTTGAAAAGCTCACACGGTATATTCCGTTGCCTTCGCTTGGCTTAGTTCCTTTCGTTTTTGCTCGAAACCTTGTTTGCCCAAGAGAGCGTAAGCGGCGTTTTTGCCTTCCTCCACCCCCGGCTGGTCAAAAGCGTTCACGCCCAGCATGGCGCCCGCATAAGCCGTCTGCATCTCCAAAAAATACATCAATTCGCCCAAATGGTATTCGTCTACGGCGGGCAGGTTGATTGTCATATTCATACGCCCCGCCTTAGCCAGCGCGTATTCCGTGGCGTACTGCTCGATGTTGGTCAGTTCCGACAGCGTATGCCCCGAAAGAAAATCCAAGCCCGCGCCGTTTTTCGGAACCTCTACGTCTCCTCGGAAATTTTCAACCCTGATGAAAGCCACCACCTTGTCGTAAGGCCCCTCCGCATAAAGCTGAAGCTGGCTGTGCTGATCGGTCACGCCCAGCGCCTTTACGGGTGTCTGTCCGACATGTCCTCCGTCGGCGCGCGTTTTGCCGAGGCTTTCGCCCCAAAGCTGGGCGTAAAAATCCGCGACATAGCGCAGGCTGTCGGCGTATGGCATCATGACGGAAATGTTCGCGCCCTTGTCCATAGCCGTTTTCATCAGCATGGCGGACAAAAGCGCGGGATTACGGTCAATCGCTGGGTTTTTGCAGCGCAAATCCATTTGCCTCGCGCCCTCCAAAAGCGCGCGCAAA